>CALGEU010000252.1 GCA_937881285.1 uncultured Clostridia bacterium
CGAGAACCACGTCAAAAACCGCTCACACGGGCGAGTGGGTTACTACTCAAGAACCTACGTGTACGAAAGCAGGCTCTGCATATCGCGATTGTTCTGTTTGCGGAAATCACGAAACGAAAACGCTTGTCGCAACCGGACACAAAGGAGAGTGGCACGTTCAAATCCAGGCAACTTGCACCCAAAACGGACTTGAATATATGTTCTGCGACATTTGCAATAAGAAGCAAACGAGAACGATTTATGCCGCGCACCATTATTCGGATTGGGTGACGGAAACGGAAGCGACTTGCACGGCTGCCGGATTGAAAGTGAGAACTTGCGGGGAGTGTGCCAAGAGAGATACGTTGACAATTCCGAAGATAAATCACGTCGGCGAATGGACTGTCGTTACGCCGGCAACGTGTACGGAAGAAGGAGTGCAACGTCAGATTTGCACCGAGTGCGGACAAGTGACAAACAAAGCGATTGCCAAACTCGGACACGATTTGCAAGGCGGCACTTGCACGACGGCGGCGAAATGTTCCAGATGTGATTACGAAGCCGAAATAAAAGGTCACGATTTCGGCGAAGACAAACTTATAGAAGAACCCGATTGCGCAAGAAAGGGTTACTCTCAAAAAACTTGCGACAAATGCGGATATATCGAAACGTCTTATACCGATCCTATCGGACACAACTACGGAGAGTGGACAACGCAAGCTGCGGCAACTTGTTTGGAAGAAGGCAGAGAAAGACACGTTTGCACAGTGTGCAACAAAGCCGAAGATAGAATAACTGACGCACTTGGACATAATCTCGGAGAGTGGCATTTCGACACCGCGCCGACGTGCACCGAAAAGGGAATAGGTTATAGAGTGTGCACCAGATGCAACGTATCATTCCCTGGTGAAGTGGATGCTCTCGGTCACGATTTCGGCGGCGATAAATGTTTCTATGACATAGCTTGCGTAAGGTGCGGTGTCGTGGAGTCCCATCCCCACGTTTATGGCGAGAACGGATGCGACAATTGCGGGCTTGAATATACAACCGCAACCTTTACGTTGTCAGGAAACGGAAGTTACTATATTGCAACCGATTTGAAAGCAAATTCAGACGGAATTGTGTTTTTGCCTTCATTGTATAAGGGCAAATCTATAGAAATAATTAATGGAGTTTACAATAGGGACAGTATAAAAGTCGTGATTTTGCCACAAGGTGTAAAACAGATAGGTCGGAGCGCATTCGAATCTTGTGTA
>CALGEU010000253.1 GCA_937881285.1 uncultured Clostridia bacterium
ACGGGCAGATTTGCCTTGACGTAATACTCGTCGCTGCACCAGCAAAAACCGCCGTATTCCTTGTTTAACCCTTCAACGAGCGCAATAGTTTCTCTTGCGTTCTGCTCGTCAACGGCTTTAAGTTGTTGCAACTTTTCTCTGTGTCCCGTCATACCGACGGGAACAACCGCCACCGTCTCCACGCCTTCGACGCCGTGCAATCCGCGTATGCTGTCTTCAAGCACCTTTCCGTCGTTGACGTCGGGCACTACGACGAGTTGCGTGTGCATTTTTATGCCTGCCGCCCCAAGTCGTCTCATCTGGTCGGGCAATTTTCTCGTGTTCGGATTTTTGAGAATGTATGTTCTTATATCGTCGTCCCACGCATGCACCGAAATGTACAACGGGCTGAGTTTCAAGCGAATGACGCGCTCTATTTCTTCTTCTGTGACGTTGGTCATCGTCACGTACGAGCCGCACATGAAACTGTATCTGTAATCGTCGTCCTTCACGTAAAGGCTGGGACGCATGTTTTTGGGCAACTGGTCCACGAAACAGAAAATGCAGTGATTTTTGCACACAACGGGTTTCATGTCGATGTTGAATTCCAGTCCGAGCGATTGTCCGTCTTTTTTGTGAACGTGAATCGTCTTCTCTTTTCCGTCACGCAAAATATCCACCGAGAATTTTTTCTCGTTGTCGTAGAAAAGATAGTCCAACTCGTCAATCATGTCGTATCCGCCTATGCGCAACACGTCGTCTCCGAGTTTGAACCCCTGTTTTTTTGCGATTTCGTTCAACTTTACAATCTTTGGCATATTTCTATCCGTTTTCTTTCGTACTTTTTACACCGCAATATACGCCGACAAAAACGCCGCGATATTGTCGATACTGCTCATTTCAACCCATTTTTTGCCGTTTTCGGACACGTATTCTCCGACGTCCGATTGCAGAATCTTATACAACAATCCGACTATTTCTATGTCTTCTTTCGCAGTCAGGCACAAGCCGTGAGACACGAGAAAAGATATGTTCGCCTGCTCGTGTTCGTTTGTGGACAACACGATTGACGGCACTCCGAGTTTCATGCACTTGTAAATGGTTGCGACGTCGTATTCGGTGACGGCAACGTCGCATATCTGCAAATACTCGTCTATGCGGTCTCTCTCCTGAATGAAAACGACTTTCATATCGGGCACGGTGACCGCTTTTGCCGAGAGTGCGGAAAGCACCTTTTGATCTTCGCAATACACCGCGAGATTTGCGATTCCGCCCTGATCGAGAAGAAGCGAATACGCCTTTTCGAGTTCTTTCTTGTTCTGTATTCCCAGATACACCGTCTTGACTTTCGGCAAACCAAGTTCTTGCTTTTTCAACGTCTTTTCAATGTCCGAAACGGGCACGATTTCAAAAGGCAACCCCATAACCATGACGTCTTTTGCTTTTATGCCGTTTTGCACCAAAGCGGACTTTA
>CALGEU010000254.1 GCA_937881285.1 uncultured Clostridia bacterium
TTTGTTTATTCAAATGATTTTTCAAGTTCGTCGAGAGTATCGGCAAACTCTTTCATTGCAGTCTTGTACGGTGCGTCCGTTTCAAGGTCTACGTCCGCAAGACGAATGATGTCAAGCGGCGGCAAACTTCCGCCTGCCGAAAGGAATTTTTTGTATTTTTCAAAATACTTCTCGCCTTGAGACAAAATGTTGTTTGCAATCGACACCGCCGTCGTGATGCCCGTTGCGTATTTATACACGTAATAACTCGTGTAGAAATGCGGAATACGCGCCCATTCGTAGCGGATAAGATCGCTGTGCTCAACTGCGTCGCCGTAATACTTCTTGTCGAGTTCGTAATACGCGTTTGAAAGCGAATCGGCGGTTATCGGCTCGCCGTTTTCAACCATCGTATGAGCAATGACTTCGAACTCGCTGAACATCGTTTGTCTGAACAACGTCGTGCGGAACATATCGAGATAATAGGAAAGCAGATACTTCCTGAACTCGCCCGTTGCAGTCTTGAGAAGGTGTTTGAGAAGAAGCACTTCGTTGACCGTGGAAGCGATTTCCGCAACGAAAATCTCGTAGCCCGCTTTCTGTTGCGGTTGGGTCGAATTGCTGAAATATGAATGCATTGCGTGTCCGAGTTCGTGCGCTATGGTGAACACGTCGTGAACCGTTTTCTGATAATTCAAAAGCACAAACGGATGCACTCCGTATACGCCCCAGGAATACGCGCCGCTTCTCTTGCCCTTGTTTTCGAAAGCGTCGATCCAGCCGTCCGTGAAAGACGTCGCAAGAATGTCGGAATATTCCTTACCCATAACTTTAAGTGCTTCTTTGACAAGATCAACTGCCTGTTCGTATTCAAGCGCAAGTTCCTGATCCTTAACGATTGAGATATGCATATCGTAGGAATTGAGTTTGTCAAGACCGAGAACGCGCTTGCGAAGCGCCATATATCTGTGAAGGTTCGGCGTGCCTTCTCCCACCGCTTCGAGCAACTTTTTGTAGCAGGTCGGCGGAACGTTCTCACGATACATCGAGTAGTCGAGCGCACTCTTGAATCCGCGCACTTTTGCAAAGAACCAGTCCTTTTTCACGTTGCCGGCATAGTTTGCGGCAATGGTGTTGATGTAGTCTTTGTATGCGTTGAACATACTTTCAAAAGCCGACTTTCTTACGTTCTGGTCAGGATTTTGAAGCATAAGTCCGTACACGCCGTGGCTCATTTCGACAAGATTGCCTTTGCCGTCGTCAACTTTCTTGAATTTGACGTCCGCATTGTCGAACATGCTGAAAACTTCGTGGTTTGTGTCCGCAAAAATGCCCACTTCACCGAGAATTTTCTCTTCTTTCTTGCTGAGAATGATGTCCTTGTTGCGAATGATTTCTCCGAACATTACGTCGTAGTTTTTGAAACGTTTGCTCGCTTTCAATTCTTCGAGTCTCGCTTTTGAAAACTCGCTGATCTCGGGGGTCATGAAACTCGTTGCGGAAGAGAATTTGACTATGAGCATTTCCACTCTGTTTGTCATGCCCTGATACGTGTTGTCACGCGTATCCTGGTCAAGACGCATCTTTGCGTATTGATAAAGGCACATAATGTCGTGCGTAAGTCTTGTTTCGAGTTCGAGACAATCAAAAAGCATGTCTTCGTCTTCGAGTTTGTCGGCGTATTTTGAGAAATGTCCTATTCTCTCTTCGACTTTGAAGAACAACTCTTCCCATGACTGATTATCCTTGACTATATCTTCGAGTCTCCACTTGTACTCTGCAGGAATTTGGTCTCTGTTTTCGTAAAGTAACATAGTTCGCTCCCTTATTGATTTTTTTGTTATCGTTTTATTTAAGTACGCTCCAAATAGGCTTTTTTTGCTCAATTATTATTTATTCATTATTAATTTCCTTCCCACTCACTCGTTGAACAGAGTGTCTCCGAGAAATTCGGGGTCGCACGACAATCTCACGCCGAGTTTTCTGAACGGATTTTCGTCCGCTTTGAAAAGCATGTGCGTAGAGTGTGCGTCGCATCCGTCAAGTTGCGTGAGTTGCTCCATTGCGGTTGCCGCCGTAGCGTCGGAAGCCGCGCAAATGGAAAGCGCAAGCAACGCTTCTTCGAGTGTGAGCGTTTTGTCGTGCTCTTTGAGTATCTTCGTCTTCATATCGATAATCGGTCCGATGACGTAAGGCGAAATGAGTTTTTGCGAGTCTTTGATGCCTGCAAGCATCTTCACCGCATTGAACACGCACGCCGCAGACGCACTCATACGTTGAGTGTTTTTGCCCGTGACGATTCTGCCGTCCTGAAGTTCGAGAGCAACCGCTCCGCAATCGTCGTTTTGTCTGCTCTTTTCTCTTGCGCACTCGATGACTTTGCGCTCCGATTGAGTTATGCCGAGTCTCGACATCAAAAATTCGAGACGTTCGACGGTGTCTTTCTTGCAAACGCCGCTTTTCAGGTCGCATTGAGCCTTGAAGTATCTGCGGATAATTTCCTTTTCGGACGCTTCTCTGCACGCTTCGTCGTCGATTATGCAATATCCCGCCATATTGACGCCCATATCCGTCGGCGATTTGTAGATGCACTCTTTGCCCGTGATTTTTGCAAGAATACTGCGCACCACGGGGAAAACTTCGATGTCGCGATTGTAGTTTACGGTGATTTCGCCGTATGCGTCAAGGTGAAAATTATCCACTTTGTTGACGTCTTTAAGGTCGGCGGTTGCCGCTTCGTAGGCAACGTTGACGGGGTGATTGAGCGGAAGATTCCAAATCGGGAAAGTCTCGAATTTCGCATATCCTGCCTGCACGCCGCGCTTGTTTTCGTGATAGAGTTGGCTAAGGCAAGTTGCAAGTTTTCCGCTTCCCGGACCGGGCGCTGTCAGCACGACGAGCGGACGTGTCGTCTCGATATACGGATTTGCGCCGTAACCTTCGTCGGACACTATGGTGTCGATTTCGTGCGGATAGCCCTTAGTCGGACGGTGTATGTACACTTTTATTCCGCGATTTTCAAGTTTTTGCTTGTATGCAAGCGCACCTTGCTGGTCGGTGAACATGGTGATGACAACGCAGTTGATGTATATGCCCATTGCGGAGATATTGTCAATCATTCTCTCCACTTCGCTGCCGTAGGTGATACCGTAATCGGCGCGGATTTTGTTGCGCTCGATTGCGTTTGCGTTGATACAAATGATAAGTTCCGCCTTGTCGCGAAGTTTTTGGAGAAGTTTTATCTTCGCCGCCTTGTCGAAGCCCGGCAAAACGCGAGCAGCATGCAAGTCGTCAAAGAGTTTTCCGCCAAATTCCAGATAGAGTTTGTCAAAGCGATTTATACGCTCGAGAATGTGCTCTGTCTGTTTTTGCATATACATTTTGCTGTCAAAACCTACTTTCATCGTTGTAAATACCTTTCCTGTATATTTTTGTTTTTCGTTAGGGAAACATTCTTTTCGCAAAAATGCAATTTCCCCCTTCATCACCTGTTTGGACTGCGGCGTTTGCGTGGCAATCCGCCTTGTTCGCTTTGGCTACAATCCGTCCACTGGA
>CALGEU010000255.1 GCA_937881285.1 uncultured Clostridia bacterium
CCTTTGTCGAGTTTTGCTTCGATAATCGTACCGCGAGCATTTCTATTCGGGTTGGCTCTGAGTTCTTCGACTTCGGCGCGGACGAGAATTTGTTCGAGCAATTCTTCAACGCCCATACCTGTTTTTGCAGAAACTCTGACGACGGGAGTATCTCCGCCCCATTCTTCGGGAGTTACGCCGTTTTCTGCGAGTTGCAAAAGAACTCTGTCGGGATTTGCGCCTGCTCTGTCCATCTTGTTGAGAGCCACGATAATAGGCACGTTTGCCTGCCTTGCGTGGCTGATTGCTTCGATAGTCTGCGGCATGATGCCGTCATCCGCTGCGACGACGAGAACCGCAATATCCGTAACCTGCGCACCGCGAGCACGCATAGATGTAAACGCTTCGTGACCCGGTGTGTCAAGGAACGTAATCGGAGAGCCGTTGAGCGTAACCGTATATGCACCGATATGCTGAGTTATGCCGCCTGCTTCGCCGCCCGTGACGTTGGTCTTTCTGATGTAGTCGAGAAGAGACGTTTTGCCGTGGTCGACGTGTCCCATAATGGTGACGATAGGCGGACGCGGCACGAGATTTTCGAGTTCTTCTTCATCGTCCACTTCGAGTTGAGCCGTGAGCGTGTCTTCAAGCGTAACATCGGGCTTGTATTCGAGTTTGATGCCGAATTCGTCCGCGACGAGTTCCGCCGTAGCAAAGTCGATACTGTCGTTTATCGTCTTCATTATGCCGAGAACGAAAAGTGTTTTGACGATTTCTGCGGCAGATTTGCCGATTTTTTCACTCAAAGTCTTTATAGACACGGGGTCTGTCGTGATGACGGCGTTTTCTATGATAACGGTTGCAGAGTTGCCACCGCCGCGATTCTTGTTGACCTTGTAGTTGCGCACAACCACTTCACCGTCTTCGTCATAAGAAATTCTGTCGTCGACTATATAGCCTTTTTTGAGCAAAGCGCGCTTGTTCATCGTGCGGTCGTCAAACTTGTTGCTGTTTGCGTTTCCGTTCTGCTTGCCGTTGTTCTTGCCTTTTTGCGCAGCAGGTTTAGGAGGAAATTGCTGTGCAACGTTTGCAAGATTCGGAGTGCCTTGCCCCGGGCGGCGTGCGCCGCCCTGCGCTCCCGCTTGTCCGTTTCTCTGACCTTGATAACCGCCTTGACCTTGCGGTCTGTCTTGTCTGTTCGGACGCGGTTGCTGATATCCGCCCTGTCCGAAAACGCGGGTCTGTACTTTCGGCTTCGGCGTTGGCGGAACGTAGATTCTGCGCACTTCGCCGTTGGGAAGAATTTCGGAAGTCTCCTGCACCATATCGTTGACAGGTTTGTTCGCTTCGGGAGCAGGCTTTTGTTCTTGCTTCGCCTTTTGCTCTTTTTGCGGTTTTTGTTCCTGCGCTTTCTGCGTAGCAGGTTTTTGAGCAGGCTTTTCGGCTTTCGGTGCTTCTTTTTTCACGTCTTCTTTCAACGCTTCCGCCTTGACTTCTTTCTCTTCCGTCTTCGTTTGGACGGGAGCCGCTTTCGTTTCCTTTTCTATAGTGACTTCGGCTTTCGCTTCAACCTTTTCTACGGGTTTTGCGACTTCTTCCGACTTCGCTTCTACGGTTTTAGTCTCTTCCGCTTTCT
>CALGEU010000256.1 GCA_937881285.1 uncultured Clostridia bacterium
GCGTTGACTACGAAGAGAAAATGTACGCAATCGGCAAAATCCCCGGCGGATTCAAGAAAAGAGAAGGCAGAGCAAGCGACAAGGCGATTTTGACTTCACGTCTTATCGACCGTCCTATTCGCCCGCTTTTCCCGAAGGGACTTTACAACGACGTCACTGTCATTGCAACGGTTTTGTCTGTCGACACCAACATTCCGCCCGAAGTTTTCGGCATGATCGGCTCTTCTGTCGCACTCTCTATAAGCGACATTCCTTGGGCAGGTCCGACGGGCTCGGTCGTGGTCGGCATGGTTGACGGTGAATACGTCATCAACCCCGACAGCGCACAACGCGCAAAATCCCGCCTTACTCTCAATCTCAGCGGCACGAAAGACGCAATCATGATGGTTGAAGCAGGCGCAGACGTCATCACCGAAAAAGAAATGCTCGGCGCAATCATGTTCGGTCATGAAGAAATCAAGAAAATCGTCGCATTCATCGAAGAAATCCAAAAAGAAGTCGGCAAGCCCAAACTCGATATGGATCTCGAACATATTCCCGACGAAATCAACGAGAAAGTCCGTGCATACGCAAACGAAAAGATGGACTACGTTCTCGAAGCGTTCGACCGCTATGAAAGAGAAGACAGAGAAGAAGCGCTCAACGAAGACGTTCTTGCTCACTTCGCAGACGATTTCAACGACGAACCCAAGAAAATCAAATTCATTCTCGACAGCCTTTACTATCTCAAGAAAGAAAAAGTTCGTGCAAAGATTCTCGACAACGGCGTACGTCCCGACGGCAGAACTCTCACCGAGATTCGTCCTATCTGGTGCGAAGTCGGCATGCTCCCCAGAGTCCACGGCAGCGCAGTGTTCACTCGCGGACAAACTCAGGCTCTCACGACTTGCACTCTCGGCACGATAAGCGAAGCGCAAAAACTCGAAGGTCTCGACGACGATTTCTACAAGAGATATATGCATCAATACAACATGCCGGGTTACTCCACGGGTGAAGCAAAAGCACTCAAGAGCCCGGGCAGACGTGAAATCGGTCACGGTGCACTCGCAGAACGCGCTCTCGAACCCGTTCTCCCCAGTGAAGAAGAATTCCCGTACGCAATCCGCACGGTATCCGATATTTTGAGTTCCAACGGTTCAACGTCACAAGCGTCCGTTTGCGGCAGCACGCTCGCACTTATGGATGCAGGCGTTCCCATCAAAGCACCTGTCGCAGGTATCGCAATGGGACTTATCAAGAACGAAGAAAGCCACAAAGTCGCAGTGCTCACCGACATTCAGGGACTTGAAGACTTCCTTGGCGATATGGACTTCAAAGTCGCAGGTACGACGGAAGGTATCACGGCAATCCAAATGGATATCAAGATCAAGGGCATCGACGAAGAGATTCTCACTCGCGCTCTCGAACAAGCAAGACTCGGCAGACTCGAAATTCTCGGCAAGATGCTTGCAACTCTTCCCGCACCGCGCAAAGAACTCAGCAAGTTCGCGCCCAAGATCGTGTCATTCTCCATCGATCCCGACAAGATTCGTGACGTCATCGGCACCGGCGGAAAGACCATTAACAAGATCATCGAAGACACCGGCGTCAAGATCGACATCAACGACGAAGGCAC
>CALGEU010000257.1 GCA_937881285.1 uncultured Clostridia bacterium
ATATCCTTCCGCACGGACGCAGGCAAAGTGCAGGCTGTCCGCGGTATAGACTTCGATTTGTACAAGGGCGAAACGCTCGCAATCGTCGGTGAATCCGGCTCGGGCAAATCGGTCACTAATAAGGCCATTATCGGCATTTCCGCGCCCAACGCTATCGTCGAAAGCGGTGAAATACTTTACGACGGTATGGACCTTCTTCAAATCAACGAAGAAGATTTCCACAAACTGCGCGGCGACAAAATAGCGATGATTTTCCAGGATCCGCTTTCCGCGCTCGATCCGATCAACCGCATAGGAATGCAACTCACCGAAGCGATGATTTTGAAAAATCGCGCCAATCGCAAAGAATCCCGCAAGGCTTTCAACACGATGATGAAGAGATTGCTCGGTGCGATGAACGAGTCTATGGGCGTTGACGCAAAGTCCGAACAGGGCTTGAAAAACGCGAAGAACACCAAAGATTTCGATACGTTCGAGCGCGTTCATATCAAACTCGAAGGCGCATTCAACAACGCTCGCGAAAACGCAAGCACGGGTCTCGAAGACGTGGAAGATTTGCTTTTCCACATCGAAAAGAACGCAGTAACCGAGTTTGCGAGAAACGAAAGAGATATTATGCTCGACGCAAAGTATTCGGTGCACGAATACGTTTGCACGAGCGAAGTCGTGGAAGTTGCAAACAAGTTTAAGATTGCGGCGGATGCGGTGAAGAAATCAAAGGGCAAAATCAAGGATTATTCCGCTTGCGTCGAGCCGCTCAAACGCCTTAAAGAGTTGTTTGAAGAAGGCTGTAACAAGCCTATGCCCAACTATTTCGCGTTTGCGTACTATCTCACGTTCGGACACGGTGAAGAGTTGCCGACGGAATCGGTTGAAGAACTCAACAAATTCCTGCGCAAGTATCTCGACGACAATTTCATGCTCTCGTTTATCGACGACGTGAAAAAGGCACTCTTGTTCTCGCACGGCAATTCAATCGAGAAAAAGAAAGAAGTCATCGAAGCAATCTCCGAAAAGCGAACGGTTTTCGTTGACGGAGAAGCGGACAAGAAGATTTACAAGGCAACGGCAAAAGAACTCAGTGCACTCGTAAACGAGTCTATCGACAGACTCGCACTCGTGAAAGACAGCATTGCTTACACGTTCAAATCAAGCCTTTTGCGCGCGATAGACACCTATTTCGACGCGATTCCCAACAATAAAAAGGAACAAAAACGTTTCGACAGGGAACAAGCGAAATTCGACAAACTCATCGCACGCGGCAAAACGCCCGATTATAAGGTTATCCCTGCAAAGATAGTCGATCTCAATATGGCAAAGAGCAACATCGTCGCCATCATCGACAAACTTTGCGCGGCGTACAAAAAGTCGGTTGAGACTGCCGATTCCTACAATGCGGACGAAAACGCTGTTGCAATGATAGACTTCCTTAAAGCGAAAGCTCAAGCCGTTGCATACCGCGTCACGCACATGGTTGCAAAGAACAACGCGCTCAAACTTATGGAAGAAGTCGGCATACCCGAACCGAGAAAGAGATATCGTCAATATCCCTTCCAGTTCTCGGGCGGTATGAGACAGCGTATAGTCATTGCAATCGCGCTTGCGGCAAACCCGGATATTCTTATCTGCGACGAGCCTACGACGGCACTCGACGTCACGATTCAGGCGCAGATTCTCGAACTTATCAACAAAATCAAGAAGGAAAGAAATCTTTCCATTATATTCATAACGCACGACTTGGGCGTCGTTGCAAACATGGCTGACAGAATCGCCGTTATGTATGCAGGCAAAATCGTGGAAATGGGCACTGCGGAAGACATATTCTATTCGCCCGCACACCCGTACACATGGGCGCTTCTCTCGTCAATGCCCGACCTTGACACAAACGAGAAACTCGAAGCAATACCCGGCACTCCGCCAAACATGATTTATCCGCCAAAGGGCGACGCTTTTGCGGCGAGAAACAAGTACGCAATGAAGATAGACTTCGAGCGTCAACCGCCCATGTTCAAGATAAGCGATACGCACAGTGCGGCGACGTGGCTCTTGCACCCGTCTGCGCCTAAGGTCGAAATGCCGAAAATCGTTTCCGACCGTATCGCGAGAATGAAGAAACTTGCAGAACAAAACGCAAGCAAAAAACAAGGAGAGTGACTATGGAAAACGACGTGAATATCAACAACGCAGACGAAAAAGAAACTCTCCTTAAAGTCGAACATCTGTGCCAGTATTTCAAACTCGGCTCTTCGACGCTTAAAGCGGTCAACGACGTGAGTTTCGACATCAAGAAAGGCGAAGTCTTCGGTCTTGTCGGCGAATCCGGTTGCGGAAAAACCACGACGGGCAGAAGCATCATCAAATTGTACAACTGCACGTCCGGCGACGTTTATTTCAAAGGCAGAAGAATTTGCGCAGGCACGCTTTCTTATAAGCAACACGAAAAAGAAGCGGTCAAAAAGTTCTTGTCCGACGTAAAAGCGATAATCACCGCGAAAAAAGGACAAGAAAAGCCCGATTTCAAAGCGTCGTTCAAAGAATGTGCAGGCGTTCTGAAAGAAGAGAACAAAAACATTCGTCTTGCAAATCGCGACCAGAAAAAGTGCGACAAGATGTATGCAAAAGAGCAAGCGGACAAAGTTCGCGCGGAATACAAACCGAAGTTTGACGGACTTGACAAGAAAAGCGACGAATACAAACAACTCAATTCGGAGTATCGCAAGGCACTCAGACTTGCGCGCAAAGATCGTCTCGTAACCAAGATTCAGATGGTGTTCCAAGACCCGATTGCGTCGCTAGACCCGAGAATGACCGTGCGTGAAATCATTGCGGAAGGGCTTACCATTCGCGGAATACGCAACAAGAAAGTCGTTGACGAAAAAGTGTACGAAGTGCTTGAAAAAGTCGGTCTCGTCAGAGAACACGCAGGTAGATATCCGCACGAATTTTCAGGCGGACAAAGACAGCGTATCGGCGTTGCGCGCGCAATCATTATGGAACCCGATCTCATCATCGCGGACGAACCTATCTCCGCACTCGACGTTTCCATTCAGGCGCAGGTCATCAATTTGCTCAACGATTTGAGACACGAACTCGGTCTTACGATTATGTTCATTGCGCACGATTTGTCCGTCGTCAAATACTTCTCGGACAGAATCGGCGTCATGTATTTCGGCAATATGGTGGAACTTGCAACCAGTGAAGAACTCTTTGCGCATCCGCTTCACCCGTACACCCGTTCGTTGTTGTCGGCAATTCCGCTTCCCGACCCCGTGTACGAAAAACAGCGCAAACGTATCGTTTACAATCCGCTTGCAGACCACGACTATTCGGTGGACAAACCCGTGTTGAGAGAAGTCGAACCGGGACATTTCGTGTCTTGCAACCAAGCGGAATTTGAAAAATACGTCGCTATTTGCAAGGGCGAAGCAAAACCCGACGATACGACGGCAAACGAAACGACCGAAGAACCCGTCGACGTTACGCAACCTGCAGAAAAACTCGAAGAAACCAAGGCGGACGTTCCAGATCAGGGACACGCACAGGATATTGGCGCAGAACTCGTTCAGGAAGGATGCGATCCGCTTATCAAACCGACCGTCGTCGTTGACGACCCCGTTGACGAAAACGGAGCAGTGGAAGAATGAAAAAAAAGATAATCGGCTACGTTATTGCGTTTGTCGTGGCGTTGACCGTCGTGCTGCTTGTTTGCGGCTTGAACGGATTGCTCACCGAGCAAAAATCGGCGCAGGACACCGCAAAAATACTTTGCGACGCGTTTTTCGTTGCGTCTGCGCTATTCCTATGCTATTGCGGTCTTGCATGGGCTTCGTCAAAGGGTGCGTTCGACGGACTCGGATACAGTGTTTCGACGTTCTTTGACGTGCATATGCCGACGAAAAGACGCTTGACGTGGCAAAAGAAAGAAACGTATCAGGAATACGTCGAAAGAAAACAAGAGAAAAGAAAAGGCAAAAAATCGACTTTGGTTTTTCTGATTATCGGAACGGTTTTTCTGATACTCGCCATTGCGATGTTGGTGTGGTACAACTCTTTCAACTAATCGGCTCAAAAGCATAAACAAAAATCCCCGCAATATCTAGCGGGGATTTTTTTTGCGTTTTATACGTTTTGTAAAATGTTGCAAACGCAATATCTGTTGCAGACGCAATATCGTTTTTATGCGATACCGCGACTTATCGTCAGATGAGCGATACGTTCATTTTTGCAACTGCCATCGAATCCTGATAGTTGAACAAGCCTTTGTCGCTTGCGCCGACGAAGTCGTCTCCAAGGAATTCCTTTACGTTGCCGAACAGATTGATTTTGGGAAGTCTGCCGACGAATTTTCCGTTTTCAATCAACAGTGCGACTTCGCACGGCGTTGCGTAATCGCCGCTTGTGGTCATATCGCCGCCCGACGCTTCCACGATATAGATTGCTTTTTCGTTGCCAATCGCGTCAAGAATGCTCTTATGCGTGTTTTTGAAGCGCAATTCGCTTGCGCCGACAGCAGGAATCGAATCGTATGCCGCGGCGGAACACGCAATGCGGGGAAGAGAGAATTGCGCCGAGATTTTTTTGTTTGCAAGAACTCGTTCAAACACGCCGTTTTTGATGAGCGCGCAATCGTCTCCTTCAAGCAGAGTGCCTTCCGCGTCGAAGAAACAGACGTTGTTTGCGTTTTCGGGGTCAAGTTCGAGAGTGACCTTTTCATCGAAAATCTTTTGTCCGAAGCAGTCTTTGAAAAGAGACGCGCCGCTTGCGTACAGTTCGCCCGAGAAGTTGCTAAGAGCGTCTCCGTAGAACATAGAACCGCTTGCAACCACGACGTATTTGCCGTCCTGCCATTCGATTTTGTTGTCGTATGCGTCGCAAAGAGATTTGATGTCCGCAACCACTTTGTCTTCGTCATAGTCAAGCATATCGACCGCGTACGCAAAGTCCATTATGTTTGCGCTGGTCTTGCTTTTTATGCACAAGACGATGTCGAGTTCGTTGCCGGCGTGTGAAAGAGAAGTATTTTCGCTGTTTGTATATTCCGTTTCGTTTTCTCTGTACGTGATTTTGTTGCTGAACAGGAAAGACGGGATTTCTTTTTCGAGTTTTGCAAGCAAACTTTGCATGATTTTCACAAAATGTGCTGTATCAACGATGTTTTTGCGCGCGTCAACTGCCTTTTGTGTATTTTTCGTCAAATCGCAGGGGTATGCGATTTCAAGCGCGAGATTGTCAATCGCTTGTTTTTCGACGTCGCAAACGTCCGCTTTTCCGACTTGTCCCGCAACGCCGATATTGCCGTTTTCATACACGCGCACCGTCGTGGTGTCTTCAACGACTTTGCGCAAAGACTCTGCTTTCGTCGCAACGACGTTTATAGTGAGAGACGACGTTTTCTTTTTTATAATTTCTTTTTGCATAGCAGTCTCCTTATTGAACGTTCATTTCTTTCACGCGAACGAACGGACCGCCGTCGAGAACGTGAAGGGGGAATTGTTCCATTTTGCCGCAACCGCCGAATACGCCGTCTTCGAAAATCGTTTCGTCGGTGAGCCCGTCGATGAGATTGAGAGTTTCAAACACGTCGCCCGTGACGACGGATATTTTGACGGGACCTGCGATTTTGCCGTCGATGATTTCGTATGCGATGGACGGAGCGATCGTAAACGTTGAACCGCCCGAGCCGTGCGACACGGTGTCGATAAAATAGCCGTGCTTTATGCCTGCCACGAGTTCGTCGAAAGTGCTGTTGCCCGGCTCGATGTAGGTGTTTGTCATACGCACGATAGGCTCGAACTTGCAGTCGATTGCGCGAGCGTTGCCCGTGAGTTCTTCGTCAAGAGCCGCCGCCGTAGTCGCACTGTGCAGTCTTCCGCAGAGTATGCCGTTTTTGATGAGATAGGTTTTACCCGCTCTCGTGCCTTCGTCGTCAAACGGAACGTATCCCGAGCCGAAGTCGGTGCCAGTGTCAACGATAGAAAGAATATCGCTTCCCACTTTTTTGCCGAGCACCCATTCTTTTGCCATGTGTTCGTCTCCGAGCATGAAGTCCGCTTCGCTCTTGTGACCGAACGACTCGTGTGCGAACATGCCTGCCGCCATAGGCGAGAGAATGACGGGGAATTTGCCTTTCGTGCAAGGCTTTGCATTTTGCACGAAATTGTCGGCGTCTGCCATTTTCTTTTCTATTTCTTTTTCAAATCCGCCGAGTTCTTTGAAGAAAGGCTTTGCCTGTTGATAAATGGCTTGAACGAAGTCTCCGGGCGCTGCGAGAATTCCCACTGCGAGAATACCGCACATCTGATAGTCGTATTTTATGTTCGCACCTTTTGAAGAATAGAATTCGTACACGCTGTTGCGGTCTTTGTATGCGACCTGGCTCATCGCAAGGAACGGACTTTTGACGTGTTCCTGCATATCTTTGAGAAGTGCGAGTTTTTCGTCTTTGGACACGTTTCTCACGCTGTCCGCTTCAAACTTCATTTCGTTTGCGACGTTGACCTGGTAGCGTTTGACGATAGGGTTGTCCGCAATGTTTTTGTTCGGGGTGGCTTGTGCGTAAAGAGCGTCGAGTTCGTTTTGCACGGAATCGACGTCCGACGTCGAAGCGTAAAGCCACAAATTGCCGTCGAACACGCGTATGAAGGCTCTTTTTTCCACACGCTCGTTCAAAGCGTCGAGCGCACCATTTTTGAAAACGACGGTGGAAGAAAAACGGTCTTCGATTCGCACGTCGGCATAAAAGTCGGGATTGAATTTATACATAAAATCTCCTTTAACGATTGTTAATATAATTATAAAATACAACCGCCGATTTGTAAACAAATATCTTGCTTGCGAGCGATTTATTATACAAGTATACCGCAATGCCGCATCGGTTGACAAAATCGCTACGGCAATAGCGGTTGCTTGATTTTTAATACTTTTTTAATACAAATTCGGTCGATTATATTGATAAATATATACTCATATTTTTTTGAAGAGTATAGACAAGGCAAGCGGTTGCGTGATACACTATATACATATAGTGTTTTAAGCGCGACGAGATGATATTTTGCGCGCAAACGGAGCGGTGATATGCAAAAATCCACCATAATAACATTCGCAGGCAAAGGCGGAGTGGGAAAAACTTCTCTTGCGGCAACCGCCGTGCGTATTCTCACGGAAAATTTCAAAGATAAACGTATTCTCGCAATAGACGCAGACCCGGCGGTCGGGCTTTCAACCGCGCTCGGCGTCGACGTGAAAACCACGATAGACGACATACGAAAAAGCATAATCGAGAACGTCGAAGACGGCAATTCAAAGGCGGCTATCGAACTTCTCAACGAAGCGCGTTTCCGCATATTCGACGCAATGGTTGAAAAGGACGGATATGCCTTTATCGCAGTCGGACGACCCGAAAGCGCAGGTTGCTATTGCAAAATCAACGCGTATCTTAAAGACGTCATCAGCATTTTGTCCGAAGATTTCGATTACGTCGTCATAGACGGCGAAGCGGGTATCGAGCAGATAAACCGCAGAGTTATGGAAAAAGTCACGCATCTCGTGCTCGTCACCGACCAGTCGAAGAAAGGCAGAGACGTATGCAAGACGATCAAGGGCGTTGCCGACGATCTCGTTATGTACGAAAAAATTGGAGTTATCGTCAACAGAGTCACCGACGAAGAAACGGTGCGTTCGCTCGATTACGACGGAGTGGAACTTCTCGCAACCATAGGCGACGACGCAAATCTTGCCGAATTCGACCTTAAAGGCGAGAGCGTATTCGAATTACCAAAGGAATCAAAAGTTGTAAAGGGAGTTGAAACCGCCTTGCAAAAAATGGGCGTTATCGGCGACCGAACTTAAAATAGGAGAAAAATATGAGAGACCTGAAACATTTGCTCTACTTTGAGAATCTCTTGCAGGAAGCCAACAACGAGTTGGTTCAGCAAGCGGTCAAAGAAGACGGCAAAATCGCACTGGGCTACACGTGCTATCACGTGCCCGAAGTGTTGCTCAATCTCGACAATTGCTTCAGCGTGAGACTTCGCGCGCCGAGAACGGGTTCGGTGGACATCGCAACCTATTATCTCAGCCCGTTCATTTGCGGATTTGCAAAAGCGTTGCTCGAACGCGGCATCGAAGGCGGCTACGGCTTCTTGTCCGCGCTTTTTGCGGGCGAGACTTGCAGCGAGATGAACAGAACGATTGAACATTTCGAACTTTTGCGTCTTGTCGACAACGACAAATTCTTTGTCAGCATATTCGATATGCCGTTCAAGACCAACGATCACTGCGTTGAAAGTTACGTCAATCAAATGCGCCTTAAAGTGCTAGGCAAACTCAAAGAAGTGTACGGAGTGGACATCTCCGACGACGCTATGAGAAAAGCGGTGGAACTTCACAACAGAGTGTGCAGAGCAATCACCGCAATCGGCGAGTTCAGAAAGGAAGAAAATCCGCGTATCACGGGTTATGAATTCCACGTTCTTTGCCTTGCGACGTACTGCTGTCCGAAATATCTCATCGTGGACAAACTCGAAGAAACTCTCGAAGAGTTGCGTCATCGCGAACCCGATCAGAAGAAATTCTACAGAGCGAGAGTGGTGCTCGTCGGCAGTGAAATCGACGATCCCGACTTCACGAAACTCTTTGAAGAAAGCGGTGCGTTCGTGTGTGCGGACAGATATTGTTTCGGTTCTTTCCCCGGAAGAGAAGAAATCGTTCTCAACGACGAAGAAGACGTTCTCACTCAGATTTGCCGTCATTATATGAAGACCTGCCAGTGCCCGAGATATATGGAACACGAAAAGGTCGACGGTCGTCGTCAATACGTCAAGCAACTCGTTGAAGACTTCCATGCGGACGGCGTCGTGTACGAACAACTCAAATTCTGCGAATACTGGGGATACGAGCGTGCGCTTGCTTCTTACATAATGACCAACGAATTCGGCATTCCGTCAATCGCAATCGACCGTCAGTATACGGCAAATGCGTCGGGACAACTCAGAACGCGTATTCAGGCGTTCGTCGAAAGCCTTGAAATAAAGCACATTCAAAAGGCGAAAAAGGCAAAGGAGTGAGTTATGGCAAAGAAAACTTACGGCGGATATAAAAATCTGCATCAGGATAAAACCGGACTTTACAAACATCGCGAATGGCGCGGTTTCAAGGACACGCTCGTAGACTACTGGCGTTGGCTTGTCACGTGGAAAGACATGGTGGTAATGGTTCTCAAAAACCCCGTCGCAGTCGTCAAGGGGCTTTGGAGATACCGCTGGATGGCAACCTATCTTTCAACGCCGGCTTTCGTCGATCGTCACACCGAAGGCTTGCGCGGACCGCAACTTTTGATGACGCATCTTCATTTCAATATGATCGTCAAGCACGCAACGGGTCTTATTCTCACTGCGTTCGAAGCGGACGAAAAGATGTTCCCGAAGAACAAAAAGAGCAAAAAACTCGTTTGCATCGACGAGCTTATCCCCGTCGAATTCATCGCGGGTTTCCCCAATCTCAAGGCGTACCCGATGCAAACGATGCCTATCTTCCTTTCGAGCATGGTGGACCAACTCGTCGTGCCGCCGTATCTTGACGCAATCGAGAGTTTCGGCGTTCCTGCCGACGTATGTCCGTTGCCGAGCGCGGAAGCGGGCGTGTGCGTTGAAGACGACTATCCGAAGCTCGGAAAGTGCATGATAACCTGCAATATGCCTTGCGACGGTTCTATCATGACCACAACTTTCCAGGACAGATATTTCAAACTGCCCACTCACGTATACAACGTGCCTTTGAGATATAAGGGCGAAGACGTGCAAAAATACGCCGTTGACGAAATCAAAGACCTTATCAAATTCGTTGAAGACCAGACGGGTGAAAAATTCGACTGGGACGCATTTATAAAGGCTCTTGAAAGATACAACAAGCAACTCGATTACGAACTTCAGAAGTGGGAAGTCAACAAGACCAACTATCCGCAGA
>CALGEU010000258.1 GCA_937881285.1 uncultured Clostridia bacterium
AAGTTCCGCTCCAAGTTCCGCACAACGCTTCGGGAATGACTTCCGTCACGTCGCCCGTTCTTGTGAGAGACACGTTTTCGGTGCCGTAAGAAATCACGTTGGCGGTGACGTCAAACAGATATCTCGTGCTCGCGATTGTGAAAGACACGTTCTTCACGCCGTCGTACACTGCAACGAACGGAGCACCTTTGTACGTGCCCGTCAAATCTTGCTTGAGATTGAGCACGACTGCCGTTCCGTTTGACTCGTTGCCGGTGTAACTGCCGACCGCACTTGACGGAAGTTTGGGAAGTTCCGTCGTTCCGGTATAGCCGTATCTGTAATAAGTCATCTCGCCGTACACGCCGAATTTCTTTGTGTAGGCAAGGTTCATATCGTAGAAGAACAAGAAATCAACCTTGTAGTTTTCGTTGAAATCGACGTGCAAACCGGTTGAATTTTCGGTTGCAGTTCTCCAGATGTTCGCCTGACCCCAGTTGTCTTTGTATTCGACCTTTTCTTCGTCCGCAAGATAGATATACGCCGCATGGCCGTATCCGTCAAGCATGAGCAGATAGTATTTCTCTACGACTCTCGTTTCGCCGGTTTCGTCAAGATTCTTATCAAGCACTTTGACTGTCTTGTCGTAACACCATACGCCCTGATACTTGTCGGGAGCAACGAGCGTGATTTGTCCGCCGTTTGCCTGTGCTTGGACATAGTTGAAGCCGATGAACGTGCGATCCGAAAGCATCAGTACGATGAAATCGTTTGCGTAGTTCCAGTAATGCGCTTTTTCGTCTTCGACAACGCCGCCGATGCCGTTCAAAGTGTAAGTCTTTCCGTTGTAGAGATACGTGCCTTCTTCACTGCCTATGGATTCGAGACCGTGACCGAGAAGTTCTCTGCCGTTGTTGTAGGTGACGTATTTCTTTGCGTAGTACGCTTTGCCGTCAATCGTAACTTTCGTGTTATCCGCAAATCCGTCTGCCGCGACGATGTTTGCGTTTTCAACGTATTGACCGTCTTTGACGTAGTATACCTTGCCTGATTCCGTGACCGTCACGAAACTCTTTGTGTCAAAGTCGATAAGATAAACGGTTTGCGCGCCTTCTTCGACTTTGGTGAGCACGCAATAGGTGTACGCCGTCGTGCCGCTGTTCCATCTGCCGAAGAATACGTTTTCTTCGGGATAATAATAGAACGTCGAATAGTTGCCTTCATAATTGATCTTGATGAAGGAATCGTTCTTGAAACTGTAATACGCGCCGATGGTGTCAGAGTACGCCGTTCTGTAAATGAACGAACCGTCTTCGTTGAAGATAAGCGTATAGTTGCTTTGCGTCGGTCTGTTGCTGCTCAATCCGAGATAACTGAGCGTGAAACTGCCAACGAACGGCTTGCCGCGGAAGTCCGAAGACGGTCTTGCAAATGTGGAATCCGTATAACTCGGCATTTTGCTTTCGTCTTTTGCGACGAACGACACCGTGATTGCGTCGTTTGCGTAAGACGCGCTCATCGAAGTGTAATAATCCGCAAGTTCACCGCCGAAAGTTATCGAACCGTCAGAATTGAGCGTGTACGTGCCTTTCACGGTCTTGGATATTGTCGCCGTGATTTTGTTGCTGTTGAGCGTGACGTTGCCGTCTGTGAACGTCAAGCTGTCGCCGTCTTCGTTGAAATATTCGCCGAACACAGTCAAATCGCTCTTCGTGAACGTGTATTCGACCGTTGCGGACATGCCGTATTCAACGGTCATGGTGATTGTGCCGTTGCTGTTGACTTTGCCCGAAATTTCGCCGATCGTGCTGTAGAAGTTGAGCATAAGCACGTCGTCGCCGTTATAAATATATTTGCCGTTGATGACGGTGGAATTGACCCACATCAACGAACCGTCTTCTTTGAGAACGAGAACGCCGCCGTCGATTTCACCGTGATATTCGCCCTTGCCCGTGTAAACGTGAGCAACCTTGCTTGCGTCGCCATAGAGTGCCGCAACGGACATATCCTTGATGACGGGAACGTAATAACGGTATCTCACGCCGTCTTCAAATTCCCAGTCAAAGAACAAGTTGCTGCCTTCGTTTTGCGCTTCGTCGAGAACGCCGACGATTGCAAATCTGTCTTCGTCGTATTCTCTCGTTTCTTCTTTAACGAGCGTCGTTCCGTTGAAGAAAGAAATCTTGAAAGAGCCTTCGCCTGCAAGACGAGTGCCCGGGTATGCTTTGCCGTCTTCACTTATCGTCCAGTTGGTCATATCCCACTTGACGTTTTCGGCGAGCCATTCTGCGTCAAAAGCAACGTCCGTGCCGACTTTCGTGCCTGCGTCGTTGTTTTTATCAGTCGTGGTTGCCGCCGTCTTGTAATAGCAGTTTACGATTGCAGTGCCTGGAGTGTAATATCCGTCGTAATCGTCGGAAATCATATAACCAGCGATGCCGCCCGCAAAACTCTTGTAAACGTTGGAAGTCGCTCTCGTTCCCGTGACTCTGCCCACGTTTACGCTGTCCATAATCGTATTGTCGTTGCTTGAATATCCGACGATACCGCCTGCGTAAGACACTTCTTTGTTGGTCGCCTTGACTCTTGCATAGTTGATGCAGTTGACGATTGACATTCTCGAACAACTTGCATAACCGACGATGCCGCCGACCCATTCGCCACCTTCAACCGCGCCGTTGGACACGCAGTTGAGAATTGCAAGCGCGCCGTTGGACGTGGAAGACGTTGCGCCGACGATGCCGCCGTTTACGACCGAATCGAGCACGGACGCTTCGCCGTCTTCGAATTCGGTTGCCACGACTTTCACTTCGGACACGCAGTTTTGAACGTGCGCGATGTATGCGGTGTTCCTGTCATAAACATCAAGACCGCCTGCAATACCGCCGACGTGTGCAGGGTTTGACGTGCACAGACTAAGTTCCAACTCACCCGAAACCTTGACGTTGGTGATATTGGTGAGATTGCCGTACGCAAGCAAGCCGCCGACGTATGCGCCGATGCTGCTTTGGTCTGCGCCGCTGATGATAGAATAGCGGACGTCTTTAAGCGTAAGGTTGGTTATGGTCGCTCTGTTGCAGTAACCGAACATACCGACGTACGCAATGCCCGAGCGCAAGTTTCTCTTGATTGTGAGATTGCTGATAACGTGGCCGTTTCCGTCGAAGTTGCCGCCGAATCCGTAGATCACTCTTTCGTCTTCTTCACCTTCGTTGAGCGTGACGAGTTGTCCTGCCGAAACGTAAGGGATGCCTTCCATATCGATGTCCGCAACGAGTTTGAAGTAAGATTTCGCATACTTTTCGTTGTCGTCTTCGTCGGGATGATTGACTTTATCGGCAAAGTCTGCAAGGTCGTCGGCAGTCGCAATCAAATACGGATTGTCCTTGCTGCCGAGTTCGTTTTGCTTGACTTCTTCCCAAACCGCAACGAGTGCGGTATTCTTCGTTATGGGCGTTGCAAAGTCGAAAAGCGTGCTTTGACCTTCTTCTGCCCAACCTTTGAATTCATAGCCGTCTCTTTGCGGGTCTTGCGGTCTTTGAGCGAACGCACCCGATTCGACTTCCTGGGAAGAAATGCCGCTCACGCCTTCACCGCCGAAAGAAACGGTGAACTTGTCTTTACCTTTTTCTCCGCAAGCGACTGCCACGCACGCAATGCACGCGATAAGCGCAATCGCCAAGATGCTCAATACGATTCTTTTGTTTTTCATATCCGCTCCTTATTCCCCCGCTTCAACGAGATAAATCGTGACGCTGCCGTCGGAGTTTGCAAACGCTTTTGCGCCCGCAACTTCGGTGAAACTGATCTTGTATTTGAGAACGAGAACCGTTTCTTCGCCCGATTTGTCGATATCGTACACGTTGATTTCGCCGTTTTCGACTTTGTACGCGTACATATATTCCGTTTCTTCTCTGACTCCGTCCACGTCTTCAACGGTCGTAAGCGTTGCGTATGCGTAGACGTAATCCGAGCCTTTGCTTCTGCCGTCGAGCACGAGCGTAGAACCGTCCGCCGCCGTGTACGTTCCCGCATATTCGTCTGCGATTGTGAGCACGGTCACGGTCTGATTGCTGCCGTCGAGCACGACTGCGTTGTTTTCGTCAAGATATCCTATATAGTATAGGAACGTTCCGTCGATATAAATCGAGACGTAGTTTTCGTCAACGTAGTAGACGTCCACGTCAATGCCCGCAAACGTACCTTTCGTTCTGCCGTTGATGTCCATTGCGCCACTTATAACGAACGTGTTTTCGCCCGAAATGAGATATTCTTTTCCGACGAGTTTGTGATGCAAACCGAAGTTTTCTATTCTCACTCCGTCCTTTTCGACCGTTGCGCCGCCGTTGACAAACGTTATGACGTAAACGACCGCACCGTCTTTTGTGAGCGTAACGACGTATTCGTTTTCGACGTCGGCAGTCGTATAATCGTAAGTTTCGACTCCGTCGGCAGTCGTCAAAGTCGCCTTGCCCAAACCGACGGGGCTCTTGCCGTTGAAATGCAACACGTCGTCGCCCACGTGATATTCGTATTGACTTACGTAATCGGGCGCTTTGAACGTCACTTCGTTCACCGTGATGCCGTTTCCGTCGAGTTTTGCCGTGTAGACCACTCCGTCGATTGTGAACGTCGCTTCACCTGTCTTCTTGTTGTAGAAATATGCAACTTCGCTCGTAGTTCCTTCTTTTTCGACGGTCACGAGACCTTTGACGTGCCATCTGCCCTGCGACGTCGTGATGTCGATGTTGTACGGGCCGAAGCCGTTGAAAGTATAGGTTGCGCCGTTCGTTCCGTTCCACGTTCCGTAATACGGATCATAATACGCCATGTTGTAGTCGTCGACGAGCATACCCGTAGATGCGTAATATCCCGCAAGATAAAGCACTTCCGAACCGTCTTTGCCTGTTGCGAGATTGAACATGCCGTAAAGTCTTGTCTGATAGTACATATTGACCATCAGCGTGCCCGTTTCGTCGTATTCCGCAACGTAGTGGAAATTGATGCCGCTTGAATCTCTGCCCGTGCCGTATCCGTTTTTGCCGATACCGTCGAGCACTATCGTGTAGTTGAGAAGAGTGTCCGTCCACGTTCCGATAAACGAACCGTCTCTGCCGTACGTAGTGGAAACGTCGCCGTCTTTCACGACGAGAAGTCCGTTTTCGTCAAACGTTGCGACGATTGAACCGAACGTTGCTTTTTCGCCGTCGAGAACGTATTCGTACGTAGTGCCTTTGTATACCACGCTTCCCTTGCCGTCGAAAGTTATGGTTTCCAATCTGCTGAAATCGGATTCCCACTTGCCTGCGAATATATCGCGTTTTTCAAGTTGAAGTCCCGCGCTCGTGGATTCCATGCTAAGACCGTCCGCGCTGATAGACGCGATTATTCTCGTCGTGCCTATCGTCATGGTAACGATATTTTCGTTGCAGGTATAAGAGAACGTTTCCGTGCCGTTTGCATTCGTTCTTTCGCCCGTAAGGTCCGAAAGGAACGTGTACGTCGTGCCGTCGCTCGTATACCACGTGCCCATTGCGGCGTTTTGCTTTCTTGCCACGATAACGTTGTCTCTTTCGCTTGTGAAGAACAGGTTGTCGTAGATGTTAAGCACGTTGCCTTCGATGTCGGCATAGTAGTCTGCAAGGAGAGAATAGCCGTTGCTCGACGTATACACGAGATATGCAAAGTACGCGTCCTTGACGAGAAGTTTTTCACCGTTGTAGACGTACATATAGTCCGCAACGATTCCGTCGTAATACATCGTCATCTTGCCGTTGTCGTCAAAGACGAGATGCAATTCGGCGTTGTAAATCTGATTGTTTTTCAAAGTCTGAAGCACGGCGTAGTAGTCGCCTTCGACTTTCGTATAATCCGCAAATCCGACGTAAACGGTCACGTCTGCGGTGATAAGGAAAGACGACGGAATTCTTTGAGTGTGTTCCGCGTCGAAGAAGTAGCCGTAAGAAACCATATTCTTGGTGTCGTCGGCACTTTCCTTATCCGCAACGAAAGTGTTCATTCCGCTTCCGCCGTAGATGTAGTAAATCGGCATAACGCCCGTTATGGTCACGGTGTCTTCCGTTTGCGTGAGCGGATTGCCGTCGTTGTCTTCTTTCGTCACGTTTCTGCCAAACACGAAAGTTGCGGAGATGTTGCCTTCAACGTTTTCGCTGTACACCGGCAAAATCGCACCGTCGTCTTCTTTCCACTCGGAAGAAACCCAACCGAGCAAATCGCAAAGATCCGCAATCGAATTCGCGCCGTAAGTTTTGCCGTCGACGATGTTGCCGTCTTGCGTGTAGTACGCTTTGAAAAGCACCGCTTTTCTCGTGTCGATTTCGTTGTATCCGTTTCTGAAAATCAAGCCGGAGATATCGCTGAGTTCGTCTTCGCCCTGTTGTTTGGAACTGGACAAAACGCCGATAGCCACACTCGATGAGATTGCGGATTCGTTGTCGCTTGCGCCGACGAGACCGCCTGCGTAAGATGCGTCGCCTGCGCTTCTGGCTTCGATTTTTCCGTCAACGTAGCAGTTTGCGACGGATGCCGCCGTGCGAAGATAACCCACGACGCCGCCTGCGTATTTGTTTCTGCCTTCAACGTTGCCGATAAACGAGCAGTTGTTGACGTATGCCGGAGACGCATTGTTCGGGCCGTACGCCGCCGCCGCTATACCGCCCGTTGCGTAAAGCGAAGATTGTCCGTTTGAAACGAGATCCGCCTGCACCGTGCAGAAAGACGCGGTTGCCATATACTCCGTGCCGTAGCCTTGCATAAAGCCGACGATACCGCCGAGATAGACGATATTGTCGCTCGGAAGCGTGCTGGTCACGGTGTAAGAACCTTTGAAATTGCAGTTGACGATATCGCCGCCGATGTTGTACGCGACGATGCCGCCGAGAATGTAGTTGTATTGTTTGTCAATCGTTTCGATTTCGATATCGGTGTCTATCGTGAGATTTTTAACGGTCGCGGTCGCGATGTATCCGAAAAATCCCGCAACGCCGTTCGACACTTCGAGATTGAAGTTTGAAACGACGTGTCCCCTGCCGTCGAACGTACCCATAAAGTAGGTTTGTTGTCCGCCGATAGGTTCTATCGTCTCGCCGTTGAAATCGATGTCCGCAGTGAGTGCCACGAAAGATTCCGCATACTTGTCTTCGCCTGCGTTGATGCTGTCCGTGAACGTTTTAAGTTGAGCCGCGTTGGATATGAGATAAGGGCTTTTTGCGTTTCCGAGTCCCTTTATCTTTGCGTCGTCACGGCGAAGTCCGTCCACGCTTACCGTGACGGATTTCGTTGCGGTGAAACTGTATTTTCCGTTTTCACCGAGAACGCACTCCTGCGTGCCTGCATAAACCGTAAGTTCACCCACGTAATACGGAGACACGCGCACGCCGAATTCGACGACCATGCCGATTTCGACGTTCTTCGGCGTCGTGCCCTGAAAAACGAACGTTGCCGCTTCGTCGTCGGACCATCTGATACGAACGGTCTTTGCAACTTCGCTCCACTGCGCAACGAGCGTGGTGTCCTTCGTTATTTTCGTGCCGAAATCGAAGTCTTCGTTTGAGCCTTCTTCTTTCCAACCGACAAATTCGTATCCGTCTCTTTCGGGGTCGGCGGGTTTCGTCACGGTTGCGTTTTCGTCAACCTTAACCGTGTCGTTTGCCACGCCGTTGCCGTAAACGAAAGTGACCGTATACTGAGTCGGTGCTTCGGGGGTGTCGTCGCACGCAACCAACGCAACGCAAAGCACTATGCACATTGCGATTGCAAGTATGGGTACGATTTTCTTCAATGTAGTCATAAATTTTTCTCCTTGCAAAGCGTTTCCGCCTTGCTATCGCCTGAGCGACACTCTCTTTCCCCTTTATATCCGCAAATTATTTCTTGATTTTTAACAATTCTTTGATTTTGTTTGCGGCGTCTTCTTTCTTTTGTTTCTTTTGCGCTTTCATCTCGTCGAGTTCCGCATTGCGTTCGTCTTCGAGTTTGCAAAGTTCGTCGTAGAACGGCATTTCGTCAAGCACTTTTTGGTCGTACTTGTGGCACGCGACGTAATGTCCGCCGCCCAAATCGGTGAACTTGGGTTGGAACAGTTTGCACGCGCTCATGCAATCCGAACAACGAGTGTGAAATTTGCAACCCTTAGGCGGATTAGCAGGTGACGGAATGTCGCCCTGAAGCACGATTCTCTTTATCTTGCTGTCGGGGTCGGGCACGGGCACTGCCGAGAACAATGCCTTCGTGTACGGGTGAAGCGGATTGTCGAACAAATCGCGTTTCGTGCCGTATTCGACCATGTTGCCAAGATACATGACGCCCACTTCGTCGGAAATGTGTTCGACAACCGACAAGTCGTGGGAAATGAACAAGTACGCAAGATTGTCGCTGTCCTGCAAGTCCTTGAACAAGTTGATGATTTGTGCCTGTATCGAGACGTCGAGTGCGGAAACCGGTTCGTCGCAGATGACGAGTTTCGGTTTGAGCGCAAGCGCCTTTGCAATACAGATACGTTGTCTTTGTCCGCCCGAAAATTCGTGCGGGTATCTGTCGAAATAGTGCGGTTGAAGTCCGCATTTGGTCATTATATCGACGATATATTCTTTATATTGTTCTTTCGGAACGATATGGTGCACTTTCACCGCTTCTCCGACGATTTCGCCGACCGTCATACGCGGAGAGAGCGAAGAATACGGGTCTTGGAATATCATCTGGAAGTTTGGACGCATCTTTCTCAAAGCGTTACCTTTGAGTTTTTCGATGTGCTTGCCTTCGAAGATGACTTCGCCGCCCGTCGGTTCGTACAGACGAAGAATCGTTCTGCCGAGAGTCGTCTTGCCACAGCCCGATTCGCCGACGATACCGATGGTATGTCCTGCCTTGAGTTTGAGAGAAACGCCGTCCACCGCTTTGAGATACACGGTGTTGCTCTTTATAAGGCTCTTTGAAATCGGAAAATACTCTTTCAGGTCGTTCACGACGAGAAGATAATCGTCGTCGGATTCCTTTTTCTCGTCTTGTGCCGTCGTGTCTTCCGCAACGATTTTTTCGTTTTCGTCAACGTCCGTCGTTGCAATTTCAATCGTTTCGATTTCCGCGTCGTTTTGCACGCCGATTTTTTCTTCCGTCATACGATTTCTCCTTTGTCTATGCAACGATAGCACGCCACGAAGTGCGTGGGCGAAACTTGAACCATAGGCGGATACTCGCCTTTGCAAGCGTCGCATTTCATATTGCAACGGTCCTTAAAGTAGCACGTTTGCAACATATTGATGGGGTTCGGCACGTTGCCGGGAATGCTATAGAGCCTGTCCACTTCCTTCCCGACGACGGGCTTGCTCTTTTGAAGACCTATCGTGTAGGGGTGCATCGGATTTTTGAATATCTCCTGCACAGTGCCCTTTTCGACCACTCTTCCCGCATACATGACCACCACATAGTCCACCATTTCGGCAATGACGCCCAAGTCGTGAGTGATGAGCATGATAGAACCGCTTATCTTGTTCTTGACGTCGCGCAAAAGGTCGAGAATCTGCGCCTGAATTGTGACGTCGAGTGCGGTTGTGGGTTCGTCTGCGATGATGAGTTTAGGATTGCAGCAAAGTGCCATTGCAATCATAACCCTTTGACGCATACCGCCCGACAATTCGTGCGGATAGGACTTGTAAACGTGCTCGGGCATCGCAATGCCGACGAGTTTGAGCATCTCGATGCTCTTCTCTTTTGCCATTTGCTTGTCCGCGCCGTCAACGTGAAGAAGCGTGACTTCGTCAAGTTGGTTGCCTATCGTGAAAACGGGGTTGAGTGACGTCATAGGCTCTTGGAAAATCATTGCGATTTCTCTGCCCCTGATTTTCGACATTTCGGAAATAGGAGTTTTGGCTATGTCGTAAACGACTTCGCTTTCTTCAAAGACTTTTCTGTGGCGCACTTTGCCGTGTCTGTCAAGAGACGGTTTCACCATAGGCTCGCCGTTTTCGTCTAGCATCTGATTGCCGTTCTCGTCAAGCACGGGTTCGGTGATTTCTTCCGTTCCGA
>CALGEU010000259.1 GCA_937881285.1 uncultured Clostridia bacterium
ACGATTTGAGCGGCGGTCAAAGTACGTTCATGGTGGAAATGATAGAAGTCGCAACGATTCTCAATTATGCAACTTCTTCGAGTTTGCTCGTTCTCGACGAAATCGGGCGCGGAACGTCCACTTTCGACGGACTTTCCATTGCATGGTCGGTGCTCGAATACATAACGAAGAATATAAAGGCAAAAACGTTGTTTGCAACGCACTTTCATGAACTCACGGAACTCGAAGACCTTGACGGCGTAAAGAACTATCGCGTTCTTGTAAGTCAGGTGGGGGATTCAATCGTATTTCTTCACAAAATCGTAAGGGGCGGGGCGTCGCAAAGTTTCGGTATCGAAGTTGCGTCTCTCGCAGGCGTAAATAAAGCGGTAATCGACCACGCAAAGAGCATTATGCATTCGCTTGAAGAAGACTCGAAAAATCGTGACACCAACGAAATGCTTTTGTCTTCTGCAAAGAAAAACGTAACGGCACAAGTCAGTCTTTTCGACTCGGGCGAGAGCAAAATCGAACAGCAAATCAGAGATACCGATGTTGACAATCTCACGCCGCTTCAAGCGTTGACAATACTGTCCGATTTGAAAAAACAACTTGAAAATGACTAAAATCGGCATAAAAACGATTAATATCATTTGATATAAAACGAAATATGTCGATAAACGGCTCGAAATAAGGAGAACTTATGAGCAAAATAAACATACTTCAACCAAACGTTTTCAATATGATTTCCGCAGGCGAAGTGGTCGAAAGACCGTCTTCCGTCGTCAAGGAACTCGTTGAAAACTCTATAGACGCAGGAGCAACTTCCATCGATATTCTCGTCGAACAAGGCGGACTTTTGAAAATTCAGGTCAGCGACAACGGCGTGGGCATTGAAAAAGACGATATGCGCAATGCGTTTTTACCGCATGCGACAAGCAAACTTAAAAACATCACCGATTTGGACTCGCTCGCAACGCTCGGCTTTCGTGGCGAAGCACTCGCAAGCATTTCGTCGGTGAGTGAAGTCACGCTCGTATCGTCGTATAAAGGCGTTTCGTCAAAAATTTGTTTGTCAGGCGGAAAAGTCACTCTCGAATGTGAAGATTCAAGAGCACAAGGCACGATAATCACGGTTGAAAATTTGTTTTTCAACACGCCTGCACGCTTGAAATTCATGAAAAAAGCGTCAAGCGAATTGCATTACGTAGAAGACGTCGTGAGAATGCTCATTCTTGCAAATCCTTCGATACGCATATCGCTTTCCAACGAAGACGGGCTGATTGTACGAAACGACGGCGGAACGCTTCTTGACGCAATATATTCGGTTTACGGTGCAAAAATCGCCGATAATTTGCTTGAAATCAAGCAAAATCAGCAAGGCAAAATCAAAATTGCAGGTTACGTATCAAAAGTCGATTTCGTAAAACCGAACAGAACTTATCAGACGATAATCGTAAACGGACGTGCGGTGCAGGACGTTACGGTGCAGACGGCAGTCGAAAAAGCCTATGCGGAGTTTTTGATGAAACGCACGTATCCGGTGTTTATTCTCGACGTGCTTATGCCGTTTGACGACGTGGACGTCAACGTTCATCCGTCCAAAACCGAAATTCGTTTCGTAGATAAACAGGCAGTGTTCAGCGCGGTTTATCACGCGACACTCGACACCGTGAACGAAAGCATTTCGGGAGTGGCATACGGTTTCGATATCGGCGTGCAAAACGACAATGCGGACGAAATTTTCTCTCAAAACACGCAAAATCAGACTGATTTTGAGCAATACACAAACAAAAACGTCGACAAAATCGTTCAAACTCACATCGATACGTCAAAACTGTTTTCCGGCAAAACTACGCCGAAAAACTATACGTCGTTCAACGATTTCGGTTCGTTTTCGCCAAAATCGGGCGCAAACGTATTGAAAGATTCTGCTTTGTCGGCATTTGACGATAAAGATTTTGCGAATAGTTTTATAACGCAATCGGATGAAATCGCGGCGGACGATTCTGCGAAAAATTTCAATCCGTACCGTCAAAACAATGTCGATAGCATTTCGCAAAGTGACGAATCCGACGACGAAATAGGCATTTTCGACGGAAAAATAGTCGGGCAAATATTCGATACGTACATAGTTTGCGAACGCGGAGAACTCGCGTATCTTATTGACCAACACGCGGCACACGAACGAATTCTGTACGACAGAATTCTGAAAAAATTCAACGTTGAATTCAAACAACCGCTTCTTATTCCGTACAAACTTACGATGACCGGCGAAGAAGAAGAGTATTTCGACAAGATTGTTCCGAATCTCGAAAAACTCGGCTTCGATCTCGAACATGACGGAAAAACGTATTTGATAAAGGCCGTGCCAGAACCCGTGTCAAAAGTAAATTTTGCAAAATTCTTTGCAGATTTGTTTGCGAACATGCAGAGCGAAAACGAACTTACGCTTGAAAATCTTCTAAAAGACAAACTTTGTCAACAAGCATGCAAGGCGGCAATCAAAGGCGGCGATTCGCTCTCAAGAGCACAAATCGAACGCGTGATAAAGAATTACGTTGACGAAAACGGCAATTTGCCGACCAAATGTCCGCACGGAAGACCTGCGGTTATAGCGTTCAGCAAAACCGACGTCGAAAAAATGTTCAAGCGCATCGTCTGATTTTGCTAAGCAAAAGCATCTTGGTCATAAATCACAAAAAAAAAACATGACCATATCTATATATATGGTTATATAAAAAAACAATCCGTATATTATTGCGCGCACGCGCATATGCGTATGATAACAGTTTATCCGCCAATCTTCATAGCAGGGCCGACCGCTTCGGGAAAATCCGCGCTTGCGATAAAACTCGCCAAGCGATTTGACAGCGTCGTAATCTCGGCTGATAGCATGCAAATATATCGCACGCTCGACATCGGCACGGCAAAAGAAGATAAATCGGTTCGCGAAAAAATAACGCACAAACTCATTGACGTCGTCGATGCAAACGAAGAGTTTTCCGTTGCCGAATTTGCTCAAATGGCGAAAAGCGAAATATCGAAAGCACAAGAAGATGGAAAACTTCCTATCGTCGTAGGCGGCACGGGATTGTATTTTGAGTCGCTACTTTACCCGATGAGTTTTGCAAACGTCATAAAAAATCCCGAACTTCGTGAAAAATTGCAAGCGGAATTTCATGAACTCGGAGCGGCAGCCATGCACGAAAAATTGCGCAAACTCGACCCGGAAACTGCTCAAAGGTTGCACGAAAACGACGAAAAACGCATCGTTCGCGCACTTGAAATCATTCTGACAACGGGAAAAACGCTTGCACAATCTTCGGATAAAAAGGAAACGCCCGACGTCATTATGGTTGCGCTCGACACCGACAGACAAAAACTTTACGAGCGC
>CALGEU010000260.1 GCA_937881285.1 uncultured Clostridia bacterium
AATCAGTTGCCGTCGGCGAGTTTGAGCATGACGACGCCTTGCTTGGCTTTGCAAAGGGGGCAGATGTCCCAGGCTTCTTTGCTTTCGGATTCGTAGCCGCAACCAGAGCATTTCCATTTGACAGGTTTGTCTTTCTTGTACATCGTGCCGTCTTTGAGTTGCTTGTGCAGGTCTTCAAACATAAGTTTGTGGCAGTGTTCAACGCCCGAGAGCATTTCAAAAGCGTCGGCTATTTCGTCAAAGCCTTCTTCGCGTGCGGTTTTTGCAAACTGCTTGTAGATTTTCACTTCGTTTTCTTCGTCTTCGGCGGCGAGTTTGAGATTTTCTTCGAGATTCCATTTTTCCTTGAACGGATAGCCTGCCGAGACGTCGATATTCTCGATAGTTTTTGTGCTTGCCTGTTGAATGAAGGTGTAAAGCACGCGTGCGTGATTGAATTCGTTGTAGACGACCTTGTCCACGACTTCGGCAAGAGCGGAGTAGCCTTCGTTGCGTGCGCCGTATTCGATGAAGCGATAGCGCGTCAGGGCTTGAGTTTCGCCCGCGTATGCGCGAGCAAGGTTGGATAGAGTTTTGCTGTCGATGAGTTTCATGTCGTATTCTCCTTTGGGGGTGATGAAGAGATTATTGCAAAATCGGCGCGTTTTTATACAGAATCGACTTTTAGTCTTTCAGCCGTCCGCAATATTTTGAGAAAAGACTTTTAATATCTCCGCTTTGGTGTTATCATTATAGCGGAATAAAAATTTGGCGCGAAAGCGCAAGGAGTATATATGAGCGAATGCACGCACGATTGCGGGTCTTGCGGACAGGACTGCGCATCGAGAATAGTTAAGGAAAGCACGAACGAACTTTCCAACGTCAAAAAAGTTGTAGGCATCGTCAGCGGCAAGGGCGGCGTGGGCAAATCTCTCGTCACGTCATTGCTTGCGGTCGGCAAAGCAAAACAGGGCAAATCTGTTGCGATTCTGGACGCGGATATAACGGGTCCGTCCATACCTAGAGCCTTTGGCATAAGCGGCGGCATCGAAGCGGACGCAAACGGAATTTATCCCCGTCAAAGCGCGTTCGGCGTCAAAGTCGTGTCTTCGAACCTTCTTCTCGACAACGAGAACGACCCCGTTATATGGCGCGGTCCGGTCATTGCAGGCATGGTGAAACAGTTCTGGACGGACGTTGTGTGGGACGACGTCGATTTTATGTTTGTGGATATGCCCCCGGGAACGGGCGACGTTCCGCTCACGGTGTTTCAGTCCATCAAACTTGACGGAATCATCATCGTCACGTCACCGCAAGATCTCGTGTCCATGATAGTTGAAAAAGCCGTCAAAATGGCAAACAAAATGAACGTCCGCATTTACGGCGTTGTCGAGAATATGAGTTATATCGAATGTCCCGATTGCGGAAAGAAAATCGACATTTTCGGAAGCGGCAACGTGGACAAAATCGCAAAAGATTTCAATCTCGCAGTGCTCGGCAAACTGCCTATGGACAGAGCCATAGCGCAAGCGGTGGATGCAGGCGAAGTCGAAAAACTCGACGCCGAAAAATATCTCAAACCTGCGCTTGACGCAATTGAAGGCTGATATGACAAGGCGCGAAAAAGCGGAGAAAAATTTCGTTGACGGTTACAGTTGCGCACAAGCGGTTGTGCTTGCTTTCGGCGACGTCACGGGCTTTGACGACAAGCAGGCACTTATGCTTTGCTCGTCGTTTGGCGGCGGCATGGGCAGACTCAGAGAAGTTTGCGGAGCGGTGAGCGGCATGTTTATAGTCGAAGGCTTGCTCGAAGGTTATTCCTATCCCAATGCACCCGACGCTCAATCGCAAAAGGCGCAGCATTATGCCAGAATACAAGAACTCGCAAGACGATTCAAAGAGATAAACGGCTCTATTGTCTGTCGCGAAATTCTCGGCGCAAGAGCAACCACAAATCCGACTCCCGACAAACGCACTCCCGAATACTACCGCACACGCCCTTGTGCAAAGATGTGCGGAGACGCAGCCGAAGTGCTTGAAGAATTTCTTATCGAACGCGGAATAATAAAACAATAAAATGCAGAACGGAAGTTTTATGTGTTAAAATTTCACATATAAAATGCCGTTTTTGACAAAACTACAACTATGAGTTTTTACGACGTAGTATACGAACAAGTCAAAAAGATACCGCACGGCAAGGTTGCGACCTACGGGCAGATTGCAGTGCTTTGCGGCTCGCCGCGTGCATCGAGAGCGGTGGGCTATGCTTTGCATTTCAATCCCGATCCCGAACATATACCATGTTTCAGAGTGGTGAATCGTTTCGGAAGATGCGCACCAGCTTTTGCCTTTGGCGGCCCTGACGTTCAGGCATCGCTTTTGCGTGCCGACGGCATAGAAGTGGACAAAGACGGTTACGTCGATTTGGACAAATATCAATGGAATCCGTATTGCCAACTATAATCGCAACACAAATACCATAACAAAAAACGCACCGATACGGTGCGCTTTTTTGTCAACATTTTTTGACAATATTTATATGTGGGTGTATATTAATATAAAATCAAGGGAGAAGATGTAATGAATTACATAGAGTACGAAAATGTAAAAAATTTATCTTATTACGAGTATTGTGATTATTTGCAAAACAAATATGGTATAGGAAAGGCAAATTAATTTTATCCGTCATGGAACAAGAATCCAAAAGTTTCAAGAACAAATGAAGGATTGATTGCACATCATAAGTTGGAAACGGAAGCTTTCATGTTGTCTACACCAAGTATTGCAAGGAGATTTCCATACGAATGGCAAAAGGCAGAAAATATCGTATATTGTGATTATCTAGAGCACTTATTGTTGCATATTTTGATGTCTGAAATAAATGAATGCCAAGATGAAAATATGGATGATGATATCCCGCTTATAAGATATCCAGGCGGAATTCTTTTGTTTTTAATTCCAGAACTAAATGATGTGTATAGCGGATGGAAAACAAATATGCAGTGGCGAAAAAATTGTTATGACAGAATAATAAAAGACAAGGATGTATATTTGATTTTAGTGAAAAGATTTAAACTAATTATTAAAAAACAAGATGGTTTCATAAACGAAGAACAAATATATGTTAGTTACAATGAGCAGTATGGATTATGGTCGTCCGATAAAAATGAAAATTTATATGAAATAATGAGAAAATTGTAAGAAAAACGCACCGATA
>CALGEU010000261.1 GCA_937881285.1 uncultured Clostridia bacterium
TATGTCGTAAAATAACACGATATGTGTTTTATAAAACTAAAATTTTCAAATATACGAATTGTGCAATTTGCCCTAAAAATTAAAATTCATTTAACCTTGCAACGCAAAAATCAAATGTTATGGACATTTGTATAAAAAGTGATATAATAAAGAAAATGTAACGCGCAGTATGCGCACGGAGAATATATGAACGTTTTTGAAACATCACACGTAAGGAAAACTTACGGAAAGAAAGTCGTGCTCGACGACGTAAACCTTACGGTTCGTGAAGGTGAGATTTACGGACTTGTCGGGAAAAACGGCGCAGGCAAAACTACTCTTATGAGAATTTTGCTCGGGCTTACAGCGCCGACAAGCGGAGAGATAAAAATCAACGGAGTCAGCGCAAGCGACGCTTTGTCTTACGAAAGAAGAAAAGTCGGTGCAATCGTAGACTCCCCTTCACTGTTTCTTCATCTCACCGCAATGGAGAATATGAAAGCCTTCGGATACGAACTCGGCGAACGTGACGCAAACAAATTGTCGCAAATCGTGAAAAAAGTCGGTCTCGACCCCGAAAATCCTACGAAAGTCAAGAATTATTCTCTCGGAATGAAACAACGACTTGCCATAGCAGTGGCTCTTATCGGCAATCCGAGCATTTTGGTGCTGGACGAACCCGTAAACGGTCTCGACCCCGCCGGCATATTCGAAGTGAGAGAAATTCTTCAACAACTCAATCGCGAAGACAAAATCACAATCATCATTTCGTCTCACATACTCAGCGAACTTGCAAAACTCGCAACTTCGTACGGCGTTATGGACAACGGAAAAATCGTAAAAGAAATGCGCGGAAGCGACCTTGAAGAAATGTGTCGTCCATATATTAAACTTGTCGTAGGCGATTTGAAAACAGCGCTCAACGTCGTCGTCGAAAACTACCGCGCGCACGATTTCGAGATACTTCCCTACAACACGCTTGCGATTTACGACTTGTCAAAGGAAATTCCCGACGTTGTGAAACTTTTTACGGACGCAAACGTTCCGATTATGAACGTCACGATGTGCCAAGGCGATTTGGAATCGACGTTTATCGCTCTTATGGGAGGATTGCACGATGAACAGAACTAATTCTATGTCAAACGTACTCGTCTCGGACTTTTACAAACTCAAAAAGCTCAAAAGCGTATGGATAGGGCTTATCATCATATTCTGTATGCTCTTGCTCTCATATTGCGTATATTGGATAGGCGTCAACGTCGTCGAATCCGGAGTTATCGACCCAAACAATCCAGAAGCAGAAGCAATCAAGACGGAAACGCTTGCAATGCTCGGCCTTTTCAGAAAATCTTTGCTTTTCGGTTCTACGTCCGCCGTCAGCATCGAACTTTTCGTTGCAATAGTCGCATGTATTTTCATAGGAAAAGACTTCTCTTGCGGCGCAGTTGCAATAAATACGGCTCGTGGCGCAAAAAGAGCGCAAACCTATTTTTCAAAATGGATTTCGCTTGTCACGCTTTTCGTCGCATACGCCTGCATAACGCTTATTTTCAGCGGATTATTCAGCGCATTTGACGGCAGACTCGGCACTTTCGGAGGAGCGGAATTTGCAACGCTCATTCGCAACTTTGCACTGCAACTTCTCTGCGGAATAGCGTCGGTGTCCATATTCACCATGATTGCTTTTCTCACAAGAAGCAGCGGCGCGGCACTTGCAACCAACATCGGAATTTACGTCGTATTGAGTCTCGTAATTTCGCTGATAAATATAATCGTGGGTATCAACGGAAAAGAAAACACGCAAGTATGGTCGTATTTTATGCCGCTCCAACAAATGCAAATAGCCACCGAGACGGGAAAACTTACGACAACTCAAATCGTTGCGGTTACAGTTATGCCCGTCGTGTACAGCGTTTTGTCAACGCTTGTGGGTTACTTCACGTTTGAAAAACGAGATATTAAGTAATACGGCACAAAACAAAATCGGATTTTGTAAAGATTCAATATTAAAACGATGCAAAAAGTCCGCAAATGCGGACTTTTTTATAATATAAGCGCGGCATTTGCCGCGCGTTACTTTCAAAAACTGTGCGCCATCTTCGATAGTTGTTACCGAAGCGGAAACGACGTAGGTGGCTCCTTCAAAGTTTCCCTGTGGCACACGCCAACGCCTGCTTAGTGCTGCTGCGGTCAAGCTCTGACACGGTTCACAGTATGACATTGCACAGGACCTTGATATCGACACTCCTTGCGCCGTGCAGCCAACCATAACAAAAACCTAGGATGGTGTTCGACACTGCTATTGCGGATTGCAGTTCACAGGGCACCGCAAGCTCCCCGTCTAGCACAGCAGTATGATTATATCATCTGC
>CALGEU010000262.1 GCA_937881285.1 uncultured Clostridia bacterium
CAGTTGCACGACGGCGTACGCTTTTTCGCCCGTGTCGGGATTGCGAAGTCCGACGGGTTTGAGCGGCCCGAAACGAATGGTGTCGCTGCCGCGTTTTGCCATCTCTTCTATGGGCATGCAACCGTCGAAAAGTTCGCTCTTTTCAAAGTCGTGCAATAGAACGGTTTGGGCGTTGACGAGTTCGTTGTAAAACGCTTCGTATTCGTCTTTTTGCATAGGCAGATTGAGATAATCTTCTCCGCCTTTGCCGTATCTTCCGCCGAAATACGCTTTCGACATGTCTATGCTGTCAAACTCCACGATAGGAGCGATTGCGTCGTAGAAAAACAGTCTGTCTTTGCCCGTGAGTTCTCCGACGACTTTCGCAAGCGAATCGGATGTGAGCGGCCCTGTCGCAACCACCGTGGGAACGTCTTCGTCAAGACTCGTGACTTCTTCTCTCACGAGAGTGAAATCGGGATATGCGTTCAACGCGTTTTCAACCGACTTTGAAAAACCCACTCGCTCAACTGACAGAGCACTGCCCGACGGCACGGCGTTCTCTCTTGCAAGCGGCAAAAGCCTGCATCCCAAAAGGTCGAGTTCTTCTTTTAGAAGCCCCGAAGCCGTGCAAGGCTCCGACGATTTGAGCGAGTTGGAACACACGAGTTCGGCAAGATTTTCCGTTTTGTGCGCTCCCGTGGTGCGAAGCGGGCGCATCTCGTACATCTTCACCGCGTATCCGCGTTCAAGAAGTTGCAATGCACATTCGCATCCGGCAAGTCCGCCACCTATGATTTTTACAAGTCGTTTCTCGCTCATCGTTCGTTTTTTATTGATTTTGTTCGCTTTCGTCTTTGACGAGTTCTCTATGTTTGCAGTTGTGATTCGTGCAGACGTAATACGTCTTGTCGTCGCGTTTGACCACTTTCATAGTGGACGCACATTCGGGGCAGAAATACGGTGCGGGCACGTCCCAACTGATGAAGTCGCACTTGGGATAGTTGGTGCATCCGTAGAATGTTTTACCTGCTTTGGACACACGTTTGCTGACGTCTCCGCCGCACTTGGGGCATTTGCCGACCACTTCGACGATTTTTTTGATGTTCTTGCACTTCGGATAATTCGGGCAAGCAAGGAACGGACCGTATTTGCCGTGGCGAACGACCATTTTCGCTCCGCATTTGTCGCAAATCACGTCGCTTTCTTCGTCCGGCATATAATTTCCGCCGCCGCTCTTTGCCGCGCGCTCCACGAATTTCATAAGGCGCGGATAGAACGCTCCGATAAGTTCCTGCCACGCTTGCTCTCCGTCAGCCACTTTGTCGAGTGCGCCTTCGAGACGAGCCGTGAAGTTCAGGTTCATTATGTCGGGGAAATTCTTCTCCATATACTCGCACACCGCTTCGCCGAGTTGCGTGGGTGCAATCGCTTTCTGCACCTTTTCGGTGTAATCGCGTTTTGCAAGCACGGATATGATGCTTGCGTACGTGCTCGGGCGACCGATGCCGTTTTCTTCGAGTGCTTTGACAAGCGTCGCGTCGTTGTATCTCGCAGGCGGTTTCGTGAATTTTTGCTCGCAACTCACGTCGTCGAGATTGAGATGCTCGTCCTGGTTGAGATCGGGCATCGTGTCAAGTTCTTTGTTGTCGTCGTCGTTTTCTTCCACCGTAGCGGAATACAC
>CALGEU010000263.1 GCA_937881285.1 uncultured Clostridia bacterium
TCTGCAGCCGTGTCCGCATCGGTCTTCACGGGGAGTTTGAACGGATTGAGTTTGTCAAGCCAGTTTTGAATCGGCGTGACGATGTCGATGTTCTTCCATGCAGCACCCACGAAATCGGGATTGAGTTCTCTGTGTGCTTCGTCGGTGAACATAACCTTTGCAAGATTGTTGAGTGCGTTGGTTGCGCCTTCATTGTTTGCAAGCAATCCTGCAATCATGTTGTACGCATGGTCGCCGAAGAGATTTACAAGAGTCTTTGCAACGGGGACTTCACCTATCTTTGCATCCTGATTGACGGTGACTGCCAAGGTGCCGTTTGCAAAACTTGCTTTGACGATATCGACCTTTGTGCCGCCATTGGGTTGATAAGAGAGTGCCACTACTGCAGCGGTTTCGTTGTTTGTGGTGTTCCAAAGGTCAACTTTTCCTTTGAGAGTGAGAGAAAGTTGTCCGTCGAGAACGATGTTGTCAAGACCTGCGATTGCAGAGAATCTGTTGTCGTTTCTTGCATCCATTGCGGTTGCGTCGAGAACGATACCTGAAACGTCAACCGTAACACCCATATCGAGAGCAACGTCTTTCGTGTAATTGTCGCGTGCGGTCGCCATTGTTATATCATTGCCGGTCGCTTTGCGGAAAGAAAGTTCGTTGATGTTGATAGAAATGGTCGGGAAGACCTTTGTGGTGACTTTGCTCGTCGGATCGTTTGCCGTAACGTTTCCAAGAGAAAGTTTAATGCCGAAGCCGTCGATTTCACCGTTCTTTTCATTGTAAGTAAGGCCGATCTTTGTCAAATCTCCGACAAGAGATGTGATTTCGGAAAGATCAATGTCCTTAATGAAGCCGGGAACCATTCCAACCACGGTTTTGAGAATTCCGGATTGAATCTGAGTGTAATACGTCTTTGTGTCGCCGTTTGTGGTTACGGACGATTTTTCGAAAAGCGTAGCTCCGATGTCGCTCGTCAAAATGCCTTTGACGTCAAGTTTGCCTTGTGCGTCGAACAATTTGTCTTGGGTGAAGCCAAATCCGTCGAGAGTAGATTGGAATTTGCCGATAGTTTCTTTCAGGTTGATTCCGAGAAGAGAAACTACTCTGTCAATGAGTTTGTTGAGATCCCAGTCTGCACCCATATCGGAAGTGAATTTCTCGACAAGTTGTGCAATGGTGAGTTCTTCTCTCGTTTCCGGATTGTTTTTGTTGAGAACGATAACCTTATCTTGTGTAAGGAATTGATCGAGTCTTGCGCTCAATTCTGCATTTCTGTAGTTGAACGGGATCTTGATGTTTTGTCCTGCATAGTCAACGAAAATGCAAGTCGGATCGCTCATAAAAACGTAAAGGGTAACCCACGTTTCGTTGTCGGTCGGATCGTAAACTCTGACTTTGAGTGCGGTTTGGCTTTCGCTGGTTGCCGCCTTGTCGGATTTATCGAGAACGAGATCGATCGAGAAGCCGACGTCGACTTTCTGATAGACTTTGCCCGCGTTGGATTCTGTTGCAAGAGCAAGAGAAAGGTCTGCATGAACAGCAAGATTGTCGCTTGCTGCGATCGCTTCACTGCCTATACCCTTTGACAAATTCCAAAGATTCGTAAAGTACTCCTGTGACGTGTATTCTGCTGGAGTCGGCGTGGGAGACGGGGTTTCTCCACCGCCGCCATTATCGTCGCCGCATGCAACGAGCGAGAACACAAGCACGAGTGCCAACACAAGAACGAGCAACGTTCTGATGCTGAATTTCTTCATAATTGCCTCCTAAAAAATTTCTCATCGTTTCAGATCAAGTCTTGATGTATCGCGCGTGTGCGCATATATAAGGCTTGTATGAATACGGATATATTATATTATATATAAAAAAAGATGTCAACCCCGATAAAAAATCAACGCTAAGGCATCTGCTCGGTGTTGTTTATAATACACTTTGTCAACATTCAAACTAATTCAACACCAAGCGGTATGCCCAAGTCGATTTTTTATCGTCTATCGCGCCGAGAATTTGTGCTATCAGTCAAAACAAGGATAAAAACTCTTGCCACAATTCCGCCAAATTATCGTCTTGGTGTGCGCCTTATGGGCGCAGGGCGGAAACCCTAATCTTATGTGAGCGCATCCAAGCGTATGAATAACAAGAAAGGCACGGCTTGAACCAAAACCTAACGTACAAGTAGTACGTGATTTTGGGG
>CALGEU010000264.1 GCA_937881285.1 uncultured Clostridia bacterium
TCATGACTAATTAAAAAAATCACCGCAGGTGCGGTGATTTTTTATCGTTCTTAATTATATCAAAGTATTAGTTGAAAAGGTCCTTGAACGCTTTGCCGAATTTGACGACCGGTGCTTTGCTTGCTGCGATGGTGATGGGCTGCTTGGTAAGGGGATTGAAACCTTGTCTTTCCGCTTTTTCTTTGATTTCGTAAGATGCGAAATTTGCGATTGCAACCTTGTCGCCTGCTTTCAATGCTTCTGCGATGACTTGGGTGTATGCGTCGACTGCTGCCGTTGCGTCTTTGATGGAAAGGTCTGCTTTTGCTGCTACTGCTTTGATAAACTCTGTTTTGTTCATACATGAACCTCCTTAAGGTTATGCACTCATTATAGAGTAAAAAAATGTTCAATGCAATACCTTTTTCGTTTTTTGTCTCTAAATGGGGGCATCTTTTGATAAAATTAAGGTTGAAACCGCTATTTTTGTATCGTTTGGTATACAGATGTATCGTTTCTTTTCACAAAAAACGGGATTTGCAAATCGCATTTTTGTGTTTCGTATAGTACAATATTGCCGATTTGTATTGTTTTCTCGATTACTTTTGATATTTACAACGCGCGCGATTATGATATAATTATAATGTAATTTGATTACAATAATAATCAAAAAAATAACGGAGGCGAATTATGGCAAACGGCTACGGCATTTCCAAATGGGAAGACGCAAAGCAAATCAATGCGGAATTGAAGAACTTGACGAGTCAACCGATTTATTGCGTATCGGAAGACGCTCTCAAACAAATTCTCGATCATTTCAACACAAAGTGTGCAAAGTCCAAAGAAATCACGACGGAAGCAAAGAAGTACATCCCCGGCGGCGTACAACACAACCTTGCTTTCAACTATCCGTTTCCCATGTGCATGGAAAAAGCGGCAGGTGCTTACCTTTACGACCGTGACGGCAACGAATACATCGATTTCCTTCAGGCAGGCGGTCCGACCATTCTCGGCAGCAACTTTGAACCCGTCAGAGAAAAGGTGTTTGAATTGCTCAACAACTGCGGCCCCGTAACCGGTCTTTTCCATGAAGGTGAACTCCTTCTTGCAAAGAAAATCAGCGAATTGATGCCTGCTTGCGAAATGTTCCGTATGCTCGGCTCGGGCACGGAATCCGTCATGGCGGCAATCCGTGTGGCACGTTGCGCAACCAAGAATAAACGCGTCATCAAAGTCGGCGGCGCATATCACGGCTGGTCCGATCAGATGGTTTACGGCTTGAAGATCCCCGGAAGCCGTCAATTCCTTGAATCTCACGGCATCCCCGGCTCTTACGACAAGACCGACGAAGTGCGTCCCAACGACATCAAGATGCTCGAAGAAATGCTTCGCAAGAACAAGATGCGCGGCGGTACGGCGGCTGTCATCGTCGAACCTGTCGGTCCCGAATCGGGCACTCGTCCCATCGACATGGACTACAACCTTAAAGCAAGAATTCTTGCAAAGAAATACGGCGCACTCTTTATCTTCGACGAAGTCGTCACTGGCTTCAGAGTCGGTATTCACGGCGCGGCAGGTTACTTCTTTGAAGAAAACTACGGCTACAAAGTGGACGACACGCCCGTCTTCCTTAACGGCAAACCCTGGATTGTCGAAGACAAGAAACTCGAAAACGGCAAAGTCGTCAAATTCAAACGCCAAGGCACGGGCAGAGATATGTATCCCGACCTTACCGTGTTCGGCAAAATCGTCGCAGGCGGTTATCCGTCGGCAGGTGGCGTAGGCGGCAAGCGCGAATACGTTTCTCTCATGGCTGCAGGTCTTGCGGGTATGGGCAAGAAAGCGTACGTCGGCGGCACTCTCGCGGCAAACCCCTTGAGTTCTTATGCAGGATATCTCGCAATCTGCGAAATCGAAAAGAACAACGCTTGCGAAAAAGCAGGTCGTGCAGGCGATCGTCTCGCAGCAGGTCTCAAACAACTCGTCAAGAAATACAATCTTCCGTACGTCGTATACAATCAGGGCAGCATCGTTCACCTTGAATGCACGGGCGCAATGAGTTACGACTTCAGCAATATGAGTTTGCTCGGCTCGGTCATCCCGATGCTCAAGAAGAAACCCGAAATGCTCAGAAGAAAAGTCGCTATGGAACAAATGGGTGCGGCGTATATGGCAAACGGCATCGTTACGTTGGCAGGTAGCCGTCTCTACACTTCGATGGCGGACACCGACGAAATCATCGACGAAGCACTCCGTCGTTTCGACAACGTGTTCAAGACGGTAGTCAAGTGCGAAGACCCGGCAAGATTCGAAAAGAAGAAATAATAAATTCGTCGGCGCACTCAACGCGCCGACGTTTTTTATGTTGCATTTTTCGCAACGTTTGATATAATAAGCGTGACGGCAATAATATATACGGTTTTTGCCGCATAAGGAGAACATCATGAACGAATTGATTGTTGCAAACGTCAATAAATACGCGCGTATGCTCGCAGAAAAGAAATATCTGCAATCTGGCTATATCGCGGTCAAGCAAGACGACGGCATCGTCATCACAAATCCCAAAATAGATTACGAAAACGTCAAAGAAGAAGATTTGACTTTCGTCAACGACAAGAATATCGAGACGCTCGAAGGCAATTTCAGAGCGGCGGCGGTCATTCTTTACTGCGCGGTTCGTCAGGACAAAAACGCAGGTGCGGCGGCTATCGTGGACAGCGACAGCACCGTTGCTTTCTCGTCGAAGAGAAAGACGCTTATGCCCATTCTCGACGATTTGGCGCAAGTGTGCGGCACGTCAATCAAATGCGCGGCAAAGAACGTTGCTTCCGACGTGGTGGCGGCACTCTCGGGACAACGCAACGTATGCTTGCTTCCCGACGCAGGCGCGGTTGTCACGGGGCGTACGCTTGACGAAGTGTTCACGGCAACTCTCGTGCTTGACAAGGCTTGCAACGCAGAAATTCTTGCGGAAAGCAAAGGCGGAACAGACCACATGAACGCTTTTGACGCTTTCCTTGAACACGTCGTTTTCAAACTCAAATATTCCAAGACCAACCAAAAGCAACAAAAGGCGGCGGAAACAGGCTCGGAAGAAAAGAAAGAAGAAAGACAAACCGCAGTCGTGACCGACGAAGAAAAGAAGATTGCGCAGGACATCAAAGACGCAGGCGTGAGACTTCTCGACGAAAATCTCGTTCAAGGCACGTGGGGCAACATCGCCGTCAGACTTAACGACAGATTTATGCTCGCAACGCCGTCGGGTATCGACTACGTCATGCTCCAACCCGAGCAAATGGCAAAAGTCGATATGCAGTCTCTCGAATGGACGGGCACGAACAAAGCCACCAGCGAAAAGGGCATTCACGCTGTTCTTCTTTCAAAAGGCGACGGCATCAACGCAAGTATCCATACGCACCCGTTCTACGGCTGCATTCTTGCGGCAATGAACAAGGCAATGCCCGTTCCCGAAAAGTATCAGGACGTTCTCGGCAAAGAAATTCCTTGTGCAAAGCCTGCGCTTCCCGGCACGAGCGGTCTCGTCAAAAACGTTGCCGCGGCAATCGGTGACGCACCTGCGTGCTTCATGGGGCATCACGGCGTAATCGTGCGCGGAAAAGACCTTGACGACGCGTTTGCAATTTGCAGAGCACTCGAAGACGCTTGCCGCGATTATCTTACGCAAGAATAATTTTGCAAAATTAAAAAGTATTCGGGCGCAAAATTGCGCCCGATATTTTTATCTCGAAACTAATATACTCAAGGCAACGCCTTATTTTGGAAAACGACGATGAACGTATATCAGATAATAATCACCTGCACAATAGCAGTTATGTCAATTATAGGCTTCACTCTTATGGGCGTGGACAAGGCAAAAGCAAAGAAAGGGGAGTGGCGCATAAAAGAAGCGACGCTTTTCGCATTTGCGATACTTTTCGGGGCAGTCGGCTCGACGCTCGGAATGCTCGTGTTCCGTCACAAAACGAAACACTGGTACTTTGCGGTGTTCTTTCCGCTCCTTGCGCTCGTTGACGTTGCGCTTTACGCAGTGGGAATGTGGCAGTTGGCACTTTTGTGAATAACGACTTGAAATCGTGTTATATTCAAAAATTGCATCGAAATCGGATTTTACCGCTTTTAGTGCAAATCGCAGATGCCGTCACGGTCGGCAATTTGGAAATTATAATACTGGATGAAAAGAATAATAAAAACGGACTTGCAACTCAAGTCCGTTTTTTTGTAATTAGATTTGTTATTTGATTATGCCGCGACGGTTGGTTTTCATCTCGTCTCTGAACGCTTTGAGTTCGGCGTTGAGAAGGGCGGCGACTTCGGGAAGGTCTTTGGATACGGAATAGCCTTCTGCAGGGTCTGTGTCAAGGTTGAACAGATAGTTTTTGTACACCTGGTCGATGAATGCGGAGTTTTCCGTGCGCACCTTGTCGAAATATTTGAAGTCGTACACCGTGCCGTTCACTTCGACAGCCATTTGCACAGCCTGGCATTTGCCTTTTTTGAGATAGAAGAGTTTGTCGTGCACGCGCGTGGAAGTGGGGACGTTTGCCTGCCACAAGTCGTACAAGTCCGCGCCGTCGATTATGCGGTCGGTGGGCAGATAAACATTGCCGTCTCCGTCCGTAATGCCGCAATAGCGAAGAATTGTGTTGAAAAGGTCAAAGTTCATGCTGCTTGCGTCGATATGCTTTGTCGTGCCGACGGTTGCGAGTTCCGACTTTTTCTTGTTTGCGACGTTGCCTTCATCGGTGCGGTCGGCGTTGTTTGTCCATTGATAATACTCGTACGTTTCGCTTGCAATAGCACTGCCTTTGCCGAGATTGCCGTTGGGATAACTTGCGATGATAGGCACTTTCATGCCGCCTTCGAACGTAGTGTTCTTTCTTCCGCGCATATCGCCCGTCACACCTTCGCGGCCCGGACCGTTGTCGGACGTGAACACGATGAGCGTGTTGTCGTAAAGAGAGCCGTTGCCGTTCTTGTCGGGCGTGTTTTTGAGATAGTTGAGAATGTCTCCGAGATACTTGTCAAACTCTTCGAGACAGTCGATATACGTATCGTCGGCTGTGTCGCCCTTGCCGTTTCCGTCGTTGTTGGAGTAAATGGGGAAGTGTGGCCACGGCGTCGTGTAATACGCAAGGAATTTTTCGTCGTTTTCTACGGACGATTCGATGAAGTTGAGCATTTGCGCGGTGAGAAGTCTCGTGCTGTCCGATTGGTCGAGATTTTCCTTGTGCGTGCGCACTTCTTTGCTTGTGAAGTTGCCGTTTTCGTCGACTTTGTCTTCCACCCAGTTGTACGGCGTCATGTCGTTGACGTAATAACTGCCGTAGAAATAATCGAAGCCTTGGCTTGTCGGCAGGTATTGACCGTAGTCGCCGAGATTCCATTTGCCTATGCAGCCCGTGTTGTATCCTGCCGCTTGCAAAACTTCCGCAAAAGTGATTTCGTCGCCGAGAATTCCGTCAACGTTGCAAAGGAATTGATAGGGATTAAGGAAGTGCGTGGGAGACCACGGATTTGACATAATATCGCTTGGGAACACGACGTTGTCGAGATAGCCGCGCGACGAGTATCTGCCCGTGAGAATGGAGAATCTTGACGGAGAGCACACGGGGGACGCGGAATAGAAGTTGTCCATCATTATGCCGCCGTCTGCTATCGAGTCGATGTTGGGGGTGTTTATAGTCGCTTTGTCGCTTCCGAGATAACTGTATGCGGATATGTCGCTGTACGCCATATCGTCCATCAAAATCACGAGAACGTTGGGAGAATTCGAGTTTGTCGAATACTTGTCGGCAACGCTTTTGAGATAATCGTCGTGACCTTGTTGTAAACTCTCGCAAGTCGGGCGCAAACGCAGATTGTAGAAAAATACGTTGATAATCGCCGTGCCTGCCATAAGGAACGCACACACCGCGCAAGTCACGCGAAGTGCAAGTTGTTTTTTCACGAGTTTGTCGGCAACGTACACGAAAGTCGCAAGCAGAACGGGGAAGAGAACGAGCACGAAATTGTACCAGAGATTCTTTCCGAAACTTTCCGCGCCCCAGATGAGAAAATACACGAAAAGTCCGCACATGCAGACGATATAGGAAATCCACAGATAAAGCCCGACGTTCTTTTTTGAAAGCAGTCTCGCAAAAACGAGCACGCCTGCGACTATGCCGAGTATGTCTGCAACGAGCGGCAGGAAGTTGTAGCCCGTGCACCACATGACAAGCATAAACGCACTGCAAAGCGCAAGATACACGATGTCGAATATGCGTTTCGACTTGTCAACGTGTATGATTTTTTGTTCGGATTGAACCGTTTCGTCTTCAACGGCTGTTTCCGCGGCGTTTTCGACGTTGAAGTTTTCGTCCATAGTTTTGCCCCTTTATGTTTTACTTTCCGCCTTTTGAGCGGCAATCTGTTTTTCAGTCGTTGTGTTCGTCTTTTTGCGGTATCGACTCTTCCGCAATGACGTCTTCTGCGTTTTCGTCTTCGACTTGGTTGTCGCTTTCGTTTTCGATTGCGTCTCTTTCAAGTTCTCGACGGCCGTATTTCTTGACGATTTTTCTTATCGTGCGTTTCTTTGCGCCTTGAATCTTGTTTTGCGCTTTCTTCCAGGAGTTCGGAGTGAAGAGAAGAAGTATCGGGAATATTTCGAGACGACCGAGAAGCATATCGAAGCAAAGCACGAGTTTTGCAAAGATATTGTATCCCGCAAAGTTGCCGGTCGGTCCTACCGCGCCGATACCAGGACCTATGTTGTTGAAGCACGCTATAACGGCAGAGAAGTTTGTCTCGAAACTGCTGTACTCACCCGAAAAACCGTTTTTGCCTATCGATACGAGTATCGTCGATATGATGATGATCATAACGTAGATGATGAAGAAACTTTGTGCGTTGCGAAGCGTAGTTTCGTCAACGGGCTTGCCGTCCATTTTAACGGTGTAAACGGAGCGCGGAGACAGCGTTTTTTTGACGTTGAGAAGAGAAGTCTTGCCGAGCATAGCAAAACGCGACACTTTGAGACCGCCTGCCGTTGAGCCTGCGCAGCCGCCTACGCACATGACGATGAGCAAAATGATTTGGCTTAGCATCGGCCATTTTGTGAAGTCTGCCGTGCCGAAACCCGACGTGCTCATGACAGACGCAACGTTGAAAGTTACGTCTCTAAGTGCGTTGACAAAGGAATATCCGCCGCTTACGCAAAGGTTCGTTATTATGATTGCGCACGCACTGAAATACATGCCGAAGAACCAGCCGAGTTCTTCGTTTTTCACCGCCTTGAAGAAGTGTCCTACGAGAATAAGGTAGTACACGTTGAAGTTGACGGAGAATATGAGCATAAACACGGTGAGCGTCACTTCGATGCCGACCGAGTTGTATGCCGCTATGCTTGCGTTTCTCACGGAGAATCCGCCCGTAGACGCCGTTGAAAACGCCGTGCAGAAACTGTCGAACACAGGCATTTTAAGACCGCAAAGTATACCGACGAGAATGAGCGTAAGCACGACGTAGATTGCGTAAAGAATCATCGAAGTGAAACGCAGTTTGCTCACCAGTTTGCCGAATTGCGGGCCGGGAACTTCCGCTTTTGCCAGAGCGGTTGACATTTTGTCGTTTTTGGGGATGAGCGCGATAACGAAAACGAGAACGCCCATGCCGCCGATAAACTGAGTGAGCGCACGCCAGAAAAGAAGAGACTTCGGCAAATCTTCAACGGCGGTGAGTATGCTCGAGCCCGTCGTCGTGTAGCCCGAAATCGTCTCGAAAAGCGCGTCGATATAGTTGGGAATATAGCCCGAAACTCTGAACGGTATCGCGCTAATGAGCGCAATGAATATCCAGAAAAGGCCGCACATTGCAAAACCGCTCGTCGTGCGCATATCGCGTTTGTCCTTGGTCGGTCTCACGATGATGCCTATGATGCCGATTACGAGACATACGCCGACCGCTATGCCGAACGCAAGAATAGTGGTGTCTTCGTGATAGCCGACAGCCATAAAAAGCGGTATGCACATCAGTGCGCCGATGATAATGGCAATCTCGCCCAATACGAACGTCATCAAACGAAAATTCATACTTTCTCCTTAGAATTCGAGAATGTCTTTCAAGTCGTCAAGACCTTCTTCAAGCGTGACGATTATCACGTTGTCGCCGAGTTTTATCACATCTTGCCCGGACGGAGTTATCAACTCGCCTTTGCGGATTATTCCCGCAACGAGCAAATGTTTTTTGAGATTGAGTTTCTGAATGGGAATGTCGAAACGTTTGAAGTTTTCTTTCGCTTCGAATTCGAGAATCTCGGTGGTGTCGTCGATGATGTGGAACACGCGTTTTACGGTGCTGCCTTGCGCGTTGCCGATGAGTCTTACGAAGCGGATAATACGGTCGGTAGTGGACGTTTTCGTGGACACCGCGCTGTAAATGCCGCTCTTTTGCAACATATCGTAATAGCCGAGTTGGTCGATTTTTGTGATGACTTTCGGCACGTCCTGCGACGTCGCAAACATACTCATAATGATGTTTTGCTCGTCCATGTTGGCAAGCGCGACGAAAGCGTCTGTCGTTGCAAGTCCTTCTTCGAGAAGGAGTTCCTGATCAGTGCCGTCGCCGAGTATGACGTTGATTTTCTTGAAATCCTGCGAGAACATCGCCGCTTTTTGCGGGTCTTTTTCAATGAGTTTTGCGTGAATGCCTATTTTGTCGAGTTCCTTGCAAAGATAATACGCAGTCGTCGAGCCGCCGACGATGATTGCGTCTTTTGCTTGTCTGTTCCAACCGAGATGTTTGAAGAACAGGGAGATGTGTTTCATCGTTGCGGTGACGAACAATCTGTCGCCTGCCTGAATGACGAAATCACCCGTCGGAATGATTGCTTTGTCGTCTCTTTGCGCCGCACAGATAAGCACTTTTTCTTTGAATACGCTGCCGAGTTTTTTGAGCGGAAGTCCCACGAGCGGAGAGTCTTCCGACACGAGAAATTCGACGAGTTCGACTTTGCCGTTGCTGAATTCGTTCACCTTGATTGCGCTGGGGAAGCGAAGCATACGGCTAATTTCGAGTGCCGCTTCGTATTGCGGATTGACCATAAGGCTCAATCCCAAATCTCCTTCGCACTTGAAAAGGTCGAGATATTCGGGCTTTGACGCACGCGCAATAGTCTTCTTTGCGCCGAGTTTTTTTGCGATGATGCAACAGAGTATATTCAGTTCGTCGTGGTTGGTCGCGCCTATGAAAAGGTCGGAGTGTTGCACGCCCGCTTCTTTAAGCACGCTTGCGCTCGCGCCGTTGCCGATGACGCCTTTTACGTCAAACTTGTTGACTGCGTTTTCGATTTTTTGCGCGTTGACGTCGATGACCACGATGTTGTGACCTTCGTCGACAAGTTCCTGCATAAGAGTCGTGCCCACAGAGCCGAGACCGCTGATGACAATTTCCATATTTCTCCTTTTGGATGATTTAGGATATTATGATAAAGTATTATAACACTTATTTATAACTATAACAAGCAAAAATTATAGTGTGCCGCTTTACGCGCCAAACGCTTGAAAAAGAGCAACAAAAAAAGCACGCGGTTGCGTGCTTTTTTAATAAGCGTTTTCGTCAGTCTACGCTGTCAACGTCTTCTGCCGTTTCGATTGCGATTTCTTCTTCGAGTTGTTCTTCCTTTTCGCTTTCGTCCGAAATGCTTTCGGTGCTTTGGCAATTTTCGTTTTCCGTTTCGCTATCTTGCGGATTTATCGTGATTTCTTCGTTTGCTATTTGAGAAAGGCGTTCGGTTTCCTGTTGAGCTTTTTGTTTTTTCTTTTGTCTTGCGACTTGCAATCCGGCAAACAGAGCGGAGAGCGCGATGCCGACAAACAGATACGCCGAGC
>CALGEU010000265.1 GCA_937881285.1 uncultured Clostridia bacterium
TCGACGAACACGAAGTGACTGTAAAAGCACTCGAAACAGGCGAAATTATTTTCCGTTTCGACATCTGATTTTTAGCGATATAATCGGATATTCGAAAACGAAATTTTGCAAAATCGCAAAAGATTTTGCGATTGATATTTTATTTTGAAAATATTAAATTAAATAGATTAGAACACCGAAATTTGCGGTGCTCTTTCTTTTTTTGTTTTTGTATTATGGGGAAATTATCTCGAAATTTTTCACGAGTGCGGTTTCCGTTCGAGAAACGAAAACCCCGAAAAAATTCGGGGTTTTCTGAAAATATTATTTTTGTGAAATTCAAATTATTCGACGCCTGCTACGCTGACGTTTTCAAATTTTGCCGCATAAGGTCCTTCATAGCCTGCAGACACGTATCTGTCGGTGGAGAAGACGACGTTTTGTTGCGCTTCGATGAGATTGCCGTTGACCGAACCACCAGTAACCGGGGTGATTTTGCCGTCTTCGACGAGATATGCAAGTCTTATTTCGCCGCCGAAATGTCCCGACATTGCGTCCGTCTGGAAATCGGAGAACGTAACCGCAACGAGACAAGGTTTCTTTTTCATATCTTCAAACGATTCGCTTCCTTGATTGTCGCATCTGGTCTTTGAGAAGTTGCCCGTAGGTTTAAGACCGAGATAGCGGCAGAACGGCGTGCTTCCGTGAATTGCGGTGAGTTTGCCGTCTTTTATGATTTGCAAATCTTTCATTCTGATGCCGTCTGCGCTGAACGGTGCGGTTGCAACGAGCGTCAAATCCACTTTGTCTTTCTTTGCGTCGTTTTGCACGTCGTCGCCGATGTTCCAGGACGAATAATGCGGATAAATCATATCCGCCGCCGATTTTTCGGTGTAATAAGTCATTATTTCGGCAAGATTGTCCGCACAAATAACGACGTCGTATTTTCCGCTCTTCAACGTCTTTTGCGCGCGTGCTCTGTCGTATGCGTAATCGAGATATTGCTTCACGCCTTCCTTTATCGCGTCAACGTTTACGTCGTCGTATTGATATTGATTGATGAGTTCGACGTCTTCCGGCTCTTTGCATTGGACGACGTAGTCGCCTTTGCACACTGCGTCGATGAAGGACACGTCGGTGCCGTTTGAAGACACCACGCGTTTGAAGTATCTGTGGCAGAACACTTCTGTGGAATTGATATACGCGTGCTCGCTTGTATCGGCAGAGAAGATTGCCGCCGCCATTTTACCTGCGCTTTCCGCAAGCGGTTTTTCGGTGAGTTCGTTCTTTTTGCAAACACATTCGGACGTTTCCTTTTCGGGAGCGTCGTAGTCCGGATTCATTGCAAATTGCGCGGCGTAGTACGCGCTTTCGATTTCCGCCTTTATCTCTTGTTCTGTCATAGACGCAATGATGTTTGCGCCCATACTGCCCGAGAGTTTTTTGCCGTCTTTTTCGCTTTCGCGCACGACAGTCACGACAAATTTGTGCGTATCTTTTATTCTTCTCGTGTCAAGTTGATGCTTGACGAAGAAAAGTTCGGCGGATTCTTCTTTGACTTCGTTTATTCTCCAACGGTTTATGCCGCATTCGGAGAGAATTTTCTTTATTTTTTCAATCATATCCGTACTCCTTATCCAAGTCTTATGCGTGCCTTCATATACGGGCCGCCGTCAGAGACTTTCACCCATTCTTTGTAGCCCTTTCCGCAATATCCGCTGCCGCAGGTGACGAGTTGTCCGCTCATCATTGACACCGATTTGAGAAGGTCGGGAACGTAGCCCGTGAGAACGATAGGCGAGAAGATTTTTCCTGTGAGTTTGCCGTCTTTTATCTCTCTTGCAGTGGTGACCATGCATTGAATACCCCAGTTTTTCGGGTCTTCCATGCCGCTTGACGGAGATTCGAGCAGGAATCCGTATTTGATTGACGCAATCATTTCGTCGAGAGTGACGTTTTGCGCCGCGCCTTCGAAATACGTGTTGGTCATTCTCGTATACACTTTGCGCTCGTAACTTTCACGTCTGCCGTTGCCCGTCGGTTTTACGCCGAGTCTTGCAGCGGAGAGAGCGTCGCACATACCTTTTTTGAGAATGCCGCCGTTTATAACGACAGTGTCGCTCGTGAGTGTGCCTTCGTCGTCGAACCACATCGTTGCAGAGTCGTCAACCGCATTGCCGTCGTGCATAGTCACAAGGTCGCTTGCGACTCTTTCGTCGATGAACGAAGCGGCAAGCGCTCTGTCTTTGACGAACATATCCATTTCGACGCCGTGTCCGAACGCTTCGTGAACGATCATACCGGTGGTATCGGGATCGCAAATGCAGTCGTATTCGCCGGGGATCATCTGTTCGCTCGAGAGAAGTTCGATAGCCTTGTTTGCGACTTCGGTTGCGAATTCTTCCATTCTGTCGAGAATTTCCGCTCCGCCGAGTTGAGAGAAGCCTTTATACGCGTCTTTGACTTCTTCGCCGCGAAGTGCGAGTGCGACGATTGCGCCGTTTGTCCACATAACCGTCTGGTCAAGGTCACGATTTTCGGAGATGAAAAGTTTTCTGAATTTTCTGTACGATACGTTGACCATTGCGTCGAGAATGCCGTCCACGCTCAAAGTCTTGTTACGGATTGCGTCGAGTTTTTCGAGAATTTTTTCGTCGCCGAGTTCGCGCGGGTCGATTGCGTATCCCGAAACTTTTTTGAGAGTTGCGGGTTCGTCGCTCGGAATGGGGGTGGGAAGCGGTTTGATTCCGTCGAGGATATTTGCGGTTTGATGTGCGACACGTTCGTCGATTGCTTTGACGATTTCGGGGATTTTTTCTTCCGAAAACTCGTTGAAAGAGTATTCGGCGCAACCGATTTCGTCAAAAACTCGCACCACGTAGCCCGAGCCGCCGCCTAGACCTACGTTGTTAATTCTTTTGCCTGCGCGATTTATTCGCCACGCGCGGCTGTCGTCCTGCACGGCAAGCACGGAAGCATACGCGTATTTTTTGCGAAGTTCCGACACGAGATTTTTGAGTGCAGGCTTGACGATGTCAAGTTTTTCAAACATATTTTTGCTCCTTTATAGAAATTGCGCACTTGTGCGCTTCGTTTTTACGTTTATATTATCGACCCGTATCGGACATTTGTCAACCTTTGCGCGCACGATAATTTGTGAAATATGAAAAATGTTTCATATTATTATATAGTTTGTTTCGGGTTTTTCGCATAAAATCAAAAATCGAGCGAACTTATACGGTGTAGTCAGATTTGTCGTCAAGACGTATTTTGGGTATAAAAAAAGCACCGCGCGGTGCTTTTTCGTTTGATGTTATTTGTTGCAGGGAAGATTCTTTTCAAGACACCTGAAAGGAAGAAATTTTCCCGCAAGTTCGTTGACGAGTGCAGGATCGAGATCTTCGAAGATGATGTTGTTGGCATATTTCTTTGCGGTTTCCAATGTCTCGTCGGATTTCACCGTCCACATAAGCACGGGGACTTTCTTGCTCCATTTGACAATCCATTTGTTTTCGGGAAGGGAAGCGTCGCACGCTCTCACGTCGTATGCCACGAAGTCGGGATGTGTGACGTTGCACACGAGCATTTTGCCCATAAAGTCGGTTGCCCACCATCTAAGATGTTTAAGGTCGGGGGAGCACCAAGTGCAAAGTTCTCCGACGGCATAGTCGCTGTGACGTTTCGCATACAGAACCGCGCCGAAGTCAAACGATTGAAGCGCGATGTCACCCTTGTAGTCAACTTCTTTCAAAACTTTGATAGTTTCGCGAACGATACGGTGATTGAAAGGATTTATGCCTTTTATTTCGCACAAAATGCCGACTTTTCCGTCAACGAGCGCAAGGAAATCTTTGAAAGTGGGGATTGTATACTCGGTGTTTGCGAGCGGATATTTTTTGAGTTCCGCAAGAGTGCAATCCTTGATAAGTTTGTCGATTCCGCAAACGCGTTTCAGGTTGTCGTCGTGAAAAACCACCACGTGACCGTCTTTTGTGACGTGAACGTCGATTTCGATATTGAAGTCGTTATCGATGGCAAGTTGATACGCGGGCATGCTGTTTTCGGGAAATTCTTCGTTGTGAAGTCCGCGATGTGCGATGGGTCTTGCGAAAAGCCATTGAAAATTCATATCCTTTTCCCCTTGTTTTGTATTTTATTTTCTTGACTAAAATTTTATATTTCCATTATAATAAAGTCAACGATTTTTGTGATTTATTCCGAATTTTTGTTTGATAGTGCAACGAAAGCGTCAAAAATCGCCGATAGCGGAAAGGATACGGCGTTTTTGTTGCAATGAAAACTCATTCGGCAGGAGAGCGCATTGAGCAAGAAACACATACGCAATTTTTCCATAATAGCCCATATCGACCACGGCAAAAGCACACTTGCCGACCGTCTTATAGAAAAAACGGGTACGGTCAGCGAGCGCGATATGGCTGAGCAACTTCTCGACAATATGGAAATTGAGAAGGAACGCGGAATAACGATAAAACTTCAGACGTGCAGGCTTTATTACAAATATAACGGCGAAGAATACGTTCTCAACCTTATCGACACGCCGGGGCACGTCGATTTCACGTACGAAGTTTCCCGTTCGCTCGCCGCGTGCGAAGGTGCGTTGCTTGTCGTGGACGCAACTCAGGGCGTTGAAGCGCAAACTCTATCAAACGTGTATCTCGCTCTTGAAAACGACCTTGAAATTCTGCCCGTCATCAACAAAATCGACCTTGCAAGCGCAGACGTTGACGGCGTAAAGTTGGAAATTGAAGACATAATCGGGCTCGACACCGAAGGTTGTCCGTTGGTTTCTGCAAAAGAAGGTATCGGCATTGACGATTTGCTTGCGCAGATTATAGAAAAACTTCCTGCGCCGACGGGAGACGATTCCGCTCCGCTCAAAGCACTCATTTTCGACAGTTTTTACGACAATTATCGTGGCGCGATTTCAATGGTTCGCATAATGGACGGAACGGTGAAAGTGGGCGACAAAATCAAAATGATGTCTTCGGGCAAGACGTTCGAAGTCGTTGAAGTCGGCTATTTCTCACCCGGTATGAGACCTTGCGATATGCTCGTGTCGGGCGAAGTCGGTTACGTTGCGGCAAGCATCAAAAACGTCAGCGATACGGCTGTCGGCGATACGATAACAAACGCCGAAAATCCAGCAAAAGAAGCACTGCCGGGATATAAAAAGGCAACGCCTATGGTCTATACGGGCGTTTTTCCCGCGGACGGCGCAAGATACGACGACCTTAAAGAAGCACTGCTCAAACTTCAACTCAACGACGCGTCGTTGTCTTTTGATCCCGAAGTGTCAACGGCACTCGGTTTCGGTTTCAGATGCGGATTTTTGGGACTTCTGCACATGGAGATAATCGAAGAACGACTCGAAAGAGAATTCGATCTCGACCTTATAACCACCGCGCCAAGCGTTTCATACATCGTGACGAAGACCAACGGCGAAAAACTCACCATAGACAATCCCACCGCGTTGCCCAATCCAAGCGAAATAGACTACATCGAAGAGCCTATCGTAAAGGCAAGACTTTACACGCCGCCCGAATACGTCGGTCCTATTATGGAACTTTGCCAAGGCAAAAGGGGAGTGTTCGTGGATATGTCGTATATCGACCCCACTCGCGTGCAACTCATCTATCGTATGCCGCTCAACGAAATCATCTACGACTTTTTCGACTCTCTCAAATCGAGAACGCGCGGCTATGCGTCGCTCGATTACGAAATGGACGGATACGAAAAGAGCGATCTCGTGCGTCTCGATATGATGATAAACGGCGATATGTGCGACGCGCTTTCAATCATCGTGCACAAGGACAACGCGTACGCTCGCGGCAGGGGAATTGCAGAAAAGCTCAAAGACGTAATCCCCAGACAACTTTTCGAAGTGCCTATTCAGGCAACCGTCGGCGGAAAAATCATCGCACGCGAAACCGTGAAAGCAATGCGCAAAGACGTGCTTGCAAAGTGCTACGGCGGCGATATAACCAGAAAGAAAAAACTTCTTGAAAAGCAAAAAGAAGGCAAAAAACGTATGCGCAAAGTGGGCAGTGTAGAAGTCCCCAGCGAAGCGTTTATATCGATACTCAAAGTAGACCCGAACAAATAATACCCGTATGCCCCGAGAAACTCGTTTTTCGGGGTGGAATTTTTTATGCAACTGTATCTGCACATTCCCTTTTGCAAATCGAAGTGCGCATATTGCGACTTCAACTCGTACGCTTGTAAAGACGAAGCGTTGATTTTGCATTATCTAACCGCATTAAATCACGAAATATCACTTGCGGGAAAACGATTTGCGAAAGCAAAAACTGACACTGTGTATATAGGTGGCGGCACGCCGAGCGCACTTGACGAAAACAAGATTTCGTCGGTTTTCAATGCCCTTGAAAACGCATTCGATTTGTCTTTTGTCAAAGAGTTTTCGATAGAGTGCAACCCCGAAAGCATAACCGCTGAAAAACTCGCGCTTTACAAAAAACACGGAGTGAACCGCATAAGCATTGGCGTTCAAAGTCTTTCTGACGAAAATCTGAAAGTCATAGGCAGGCTTCACGACGCGAATACCGCTATTGAAAAAATCAAACTTGCAAAAGAGTTTTTCGACAACGTTTCCTGCGATTTGATAATCGGACTTCCGTTTGACACAGTAGACGGCGTGAGAGAAGAAGTGCGCGCGTTATGTCCGCTCGTCGAGCATATCTCGATGTACGAGTTGAGCATCGAAAAAGGCACGAGACTCGAAAGAATGATACAAAACGGAAAAGTCGTGCTTCCTAGCGACGACGACACGCAAACGCTGTTCGATACGGCGTTCGACGAAGCGGAGAAATTAGGCTTCAAGCGATACGAAGTATCGAATTTCGCAAAAAACGGCAAAATATCATTACACAATTTCGGATACTGGACGAGAGAAGAGTATTTGGGACTGGGCGCAGGCGCACACTCGCTTGTTAAAACAATCGACGGAGAAAAGAGACTCGAAAGCGAAACGCGATATGCAAATTTTTCTAAACTCGCTGAATATTGTGCTGCGGTCGAAAGAAAAGAAGATTATAAGGATATTGTGCGAGAGAGCGTAGAAACGCTCACCGAAAAAGACGTGAAAAACGAAACTATAATGCTCGGTCTTCGCACGCACACGGGCATAAATAAGGATTTGCTAGGTAAAATCGATGACAGACTTTCCGTTTTCTTCGAAGAGCAAGACGGAAAAGTGCGCTTGACGAGAGACGGCGTTGCGGTGATGAACTCTATTTTGGTTGAAATACTGTAATAGCGTTTGCATAAAAAACGACAGTTCGTCAAAGATAATTCGGAGCGAAAGAAGAAAATTTCCGTCGAAAAATGAAAGAAAAATAAAATTAATTTTATTGTTGGCAATATTGATTGTCAAGAACGAAATTGTTTGATATACTCTAAATACAATCTTAGGAGAACACAAATGACACCTGATTTTTCTATTTTCGGAGAGACGCCGAGCGCACCTATCGCCATCATCGCGACACCCGGTGCGGAAGAACTTGCGCAACTTATCGACAAGCGACTTATCACTCTTTTCAGCGAGTCTCATCTCGGAAAGAAACTTCACAAAGATACGTTCATTCTCAAAGCGGATTGCCCCCGTTTCACCAACGGCGACGCAAAAGGCATAATCTACGAGACCGTGCGCGGCAAAGATTTGTATATCATCTGCGACCCCGGCAATCACGGCATAACGTATCCGTTCTTCGGAAAGGAAATCCCCGTCACTCCCGACGAGCATTTTGAAAACCTGAAACGCATCATCTGCGCATGCACAGGCAAGCCTGCTCGCATCACGGTCATCATGCCCATGCTTTACGGCGGCCGTCAGCACAGACGCAGTGCAAGAGAATCTCTCGACTGCGCGACAATGCTTCAGGAACTTCAAAATATGGGCGTAAGCGACATCATCACTTTCGACGCTCACGACCCCAGAGTGCAGAATGCAGTCCCGCTTATGGGCTTCGACAACTACTTTGCACACTATCAGATTCTCAAACGCCTTACGAAACAATTCCCGGACGTAAAACTCAACAAAGAAAGCCTTATGGTCATTTCTCCCGACGAAGGCGCAATCCCCAGAAACGTTTATTACGCTTCCGTGTTGGGACTCGATCTCGGAATGTTCTACAAACGCCGTGATTATTCAACGGTGATAAACGGCCGCAATCCTATCATAGCGCACGAATATATCGGTTCTTCCGTGGAAGGAATGAACGTGTTCGTGGCGGACGACATGATTGCAACGGGCGACTCCATTTTGCACCTTGCAAAAGAACTCAAAGCAAAGGGTGCAAAGAGAGTTTTCCTTGCGGCGACGTTTTCTTTGTTCACCGAAGGCGTAGACAAATTCAACAAAGCGTACGAAGACGGCATCTTCGACGCAGTGCTTTCGACAAACCTTACTTATCGCATTCCCGAACTTAAAGATTGCAAGTGGTTTGTGGAAGCGGATCTTTCCAAATATATTTCGTATATCATCGCAGCCGCCAACTTCAACGAATCCGTTGCAAATCTTCTCGATCCTTCGGTTAAGATACGCGAACTCGTTGCAAGACTCAGCGACTGAGAGTAAAGGAGCATAAAATGAAAATCACGTGGCTTGGTCATTCGTCCTTTCTGCTTGAAGAAAGCACGGGAACGAAAATAGTCACCGACCCGTATCATTCCTACGTCGGATACGATATGCCCAAGGTTGACGCGGACATCGTTACGGTTTCGCACGCGCACAACGACCACTCGTACGTCTCGGCAGTCGGGGGAGACCCGACGGTCATCAACAGAGCGGGCGCATATGAAATCGGCGGCGTACATATACTTGCCCAAAGGTCTTATCACGACGACCAGAAAGGTGCATTGCGCGGTCAGAATATCATCTTCAAATATCGCATGGACGGCGTTGACGTTTGCCACATGGGCGACATCGGAGAAGAGTGCAACGCAATTCTCGTCGAGTCGTTGATGCCCGTCAACGTGTTGCTCATTCCCGTAGGCGGAAACTACACGATTGACGCGGTGCAAGCAAAAGAATACGTTGACAAAATCATGCCCGACGTTGTCATTCCCATGCACTACAAGACCAAAGATTGCGAATTCGATATAGACAAAGTCAACGAATTTCTCGATTTGTTCGACGACGAAAATATCGTATACGCAGAAGGCCCGACAGTTGAGTTTGACAGAGCGGATTTCGACGGCGAAGACACGAAAGTGCTCGTTCTCGAAAGACTTGCAAAGTAACCAAACAACCAAAGAACAATCGCCGTCACCCAAAAGGCGACGGCGAGAAATATACTTCACGTTTTATATCCCCAAAAAAATAAAATTTAATATAAATTATGCCGATAAAAAGGCGTAAATCAGGAGTGTTTATGGAAAAATACACTAAACAAGATCTTGAATCAAAAAGTATTTTTGAAATGCGTGCCCTTGCAAAAGAAGTCGGCGTAAGCGCGCCTACGAAATTGAACAAGGCAGATTTGGTGGATCTCGTTTTCAAGATTTCAAACGGTGAAATGGAACCGCCCGCCGCACCGCGTCGCGGACGTCCCAAAAAAGGCGAAAACGCAGAAAAAACCGTTGAAACGAGTCAAAATACGGTCGATACCGTAAAATCCGAATCGCAAAAGAGCGACGTCGTCAAAATCGAAAAGAACGGTCAGACCGAAGAATTCGTGAGACCGAAATTCCAACCGACTTATCGTTCGACGAGTTACGGCAACAATAACGGTTACAATAACAACAACGGTTACGGCAACAATAATT
>CALGEU010000266.1 GCA_937881285.1 uncultured Clostridia bacterium
AAAAAAGTTGTAAATTTAATTTTAATTTAATTTGTTTGAAATGATTGTTTAATACAATGTATATGACAGTATTCGAAAGTGTACCCTGTATGTTTTCGAGAGACTGCAAAATAATAAACCTATAGGAGAAAAATTATGAAACGCAGACTGTTTTCGTTCCTTATGGTCGTGATGATCGTCTGTCTTGCTGCGAGCATGGTTGTGCTCAGCGCATGCGACAAGACCGATCCGCCCGCCCCGGAACCCGATTACTCAAGCGATACCACGACTATGTTTAAGGAAGTTGTTCAAAAGTTGCAGGCTTCTTACGTGGTCGGAAACAAATTCGGAGTTGACGTTGACGCTCACTTTGCAATCGACGACAAGACCGAAAAGAACGATGACGTGAAATTTGCACTCACCGCAAAAGGAAACGCCGACCTTGCAAACACGCAAGACGCAAGCGCAACCGACTTCTTCATCGAACTTGCAATGCACAAAGGCGAAGAGAAAACAACTCTTCTCGGCATCGCATACGAAGTGATTGAAAACGAACCGTTCTTCTTCGTCAGCGTCGCGGGCAGCGAGTATATCAAACTCAACGGTTATTCTCTCACCGCACTCTACGCCGCGGCAACGGGAACGGCACAATCTTCCGCAGAAATTTTCGGTTTTGACGTGCAGGAAATCATCAGTTGGGTTATGCCCATTCTCTTCGGTGAAAAAGGCACGGTGAAAGACGGCGTTTACACCTTTGGTTTTGACCTTGCAAACGTGATGACAAGTCTCAACGAAGCATCGGGTATGATTTTCTCATTACTCGAATCTCAAGCAGGTATCACCAAAGAACAAGTCAACGGCGTTATCGCACAAGTTTTCGGCAATCTCGAATACACCGTCGGAACGAAGACCTACAAAGTCAAAGACCTTAATTCTCTCACCGAATACGTCAAGAGAGAAATGTCCTTTGAAGGCACTCTCGCGTTCGCATTTGACGCAAACGACAAATTTGACAGCGCAAACATATCTTTCGACTACGCTCAAAAGAGCACTCCGGTTGCAAACTACACTTTTGCAGTGAACAAAGCGAAAGTCGGCATCGACACAGTCGGCGTTGACACTTTTGCAAACTTTACACTCACCGCGGACCAAAGAAAGAACAACGAAGCAATCAACGCTCTCAACTTCTCTCTTCTCGGCACTGCAACCGGCTACAACGCAGACGGCGAAGTCGCGCACAACTACACCATCGAAGTTCAATCGGACATCAATCCGTTTGCTCTTCTCTCACTTGTCGGCAACACTTCAAAAGAAAACATCGTCGCAACGCTCAAAAAACTCGGATATTTCCATCTCGAAATAAACGAAGTTTATGAAGACGAAACAAAAGCACCGCTCAACATAATCACTCTTCACAGCAACTTTGAAGAAGGTTTTGCGGTTGCAAACGTTCACACCTACGGCGCAATCATCTACAAAGCCGGCGTTGGCGGCGTATACGATTTCGATGCACTCGTTGACGTGATCGATATGCTCGTCAACAAACCGTCCGATCCGGGCGAAGATCCCGGCACGGGCGAACAACCGAGCCAGAGCATAGTCGACAAAATCAAAGACGTTGTCGACACCGTTAAAGAATACCTTGCATACTTCAATTTCGATAATATGACCGAAAACGGGGTTACAGTCGAACTCAAAAACCTTGTGTTCCATCTTCTTGACTCCCTTGGTGTCGATACCGACGGCATTATAGGTACAGGCGTTGCGGGATTGCTCGGTTGCAACACTATGAACGTAAAACTTCAAACCCCAACCTACAACACTTGCGATGAAAGAGTGGCAACTGACAACATAGTCTGCACGATAAGAGAAGCGAGCGGATTTAAGACAGGCAAAAATGACTTCATCAAACAAATCGTTTCTCTCGTCGGATTTGATGCAAGAATTCTGCAAGGCGACACAAATCTCAACAACAATAACAACGGTTCTCTTGAACTTGACAAAGCATTCAAAATAACAGGTATCAACCTTAAAGGCGAAGAAGTCGTAACAAGCGGTTTCATAATGGGCGCAAAAGGCTTTGACGCAAACACTGTTGGTAAACAAACCGTAACATTGTATATTGCTGTTGCAAATGACCTGTTGCATCTTGCCGGTGCAGGACTTGAACTCGGCGACGATATTCCGCTCTCCGGTGCACTCAAATTCGAAACCGAAATCGAAGTCGTGGCATTTGATGAAGACGCAGCTGTTTCAACCGAAAACGTAAAAACAGGAACATTGACTCTTGCAAAAGGCACTAAATTGTTCGATAAGATTCAAACCAGCACATCAAAAGAAACTTATATCGTTGTCAACGACATCAAGCGTGCTCTCAGTGAAGACAATCTCGTTGTGCTCGATAAAGACGGTAACAATGTAACTGCAACGGTTCTCGTGGACGATAAACTCGCTCTCGTCGGTTCATATAGCGTGCACTTTGAATACGCAGGCTACAAAACCGAAAACATTACACTGAACGTTGACGACGCATATGTCAAACGTGCAGACGGAAAAGAAGAAACAACCGAACTCGTCCTTGGCGGAACATGGGACTTCAGTGAATACGATGTTTACAAGGTAACTGCCGCAGGTGAAGAAAAAGTCGATGTCGAAACAGTCTATAAACTTAACAACACAACGGCAAAACTTACAGATATCTTTGACATAGAAGGCGGCGTTTACACCGTGAAAAAAGATTTGTCTTTCATCGGCAAGACATTCAAAATTTCACACACCGTCAAACTTGACAGCGGTAACAAAGTCATCAATATCGATATCCCGTTCGTATGTGCAGAAGGCTACTCCGTCGATAATCTCAGTTCAATTTACTTCGGAAACTCTATCAACGGTAAAGCGGGCATTTCCGTCGGCGAAAAGAAGTATTCTATCGTCTACAACAACGGAACGTTTGAATTCGTCGCAGAAGACGGATCAAAACTCGAAAATGCATCCGTCACCTTGACCTGGGCAACAAGAAAAATCGATGTTGAATTCAATGAAAACGGTTTCATTGCCAACTATGCGAACAAGAATCAGGCAGGTAGCAGAAACGAAAAAATCAATTATACGATAACAGTTGGCGACTACTACTACACTTCTAATGCGTATTCTTATGAGCTTTATGCTTCTAACGTATCGAGCGCAAAAGTAGATTCGAATCTCAACGGAAAAGTTTCAAATGTCAACCAAATCTACTACGTTGACGCAAACGGCGAGAAACAAACGCTTGAATTCAAATACGGCGCAGAAGGTTATGCAATCTACGTCAAAGGCACAGATACAAAGATCTACGACGTCGCAATGACCGTAACGAAAGACAACGCTGCAGTTGAACTCGTTGAAGGCAAATTCACGGAAGTCGGTACGTACAAGGTTGAATACTCTATCAATATTAACGGAATCAACCAAACCTTCTTCCACACCGTAACCGTAAAGTAACTTTCTCTATTATGCAGGCAACGGCGTAAGAACCGTTGCTTGCATACCCCCGTTATAACAATCAAAAAGGAAAATTATGAACAAGACACTAATTTACAAAGGGCTTAAAATCCTGTTTTTCCTTGCCGGATTTCCGCTGTTGATATTGATGATGATAATCACTATGGCACCGATGTTCGACCAGGAAATCATGGGAAGCCACGCAGCAAACTGGGTTATCGGTTTCTGTGCGATATGGGTCGGAGTGCTCATAGTCCGATTCGTCCTTGATAAATTCGTGGGTAAAAAGAGCGAAACCTGCCACAAGATAGTGCTTGTGGCAGTGGCTGCTCTCTCGGTGCTTTGCGTGCTTCTCCCTTCCGCTATATACGACGGCGTAACGGAAAAGAAATACAACGCGGCATACGACGCACTCTACGACAAGAGCGACGTGAAATCCTACGACTCGATCACAGGCTGGCACAGAGACTTCACCACAGGATATAAAAGCGAAGTTTATTATCTCATCTCGGACAACTACGACATTCAGAAAATGTACGGACTCAGCCATACATACTCCGAGTGGTTCAAAAACGCCGACAGTTACGACAAAGAACACGGAATCGGCTACAAATACGGAACTATCGAAAAAACGCAGGTGCTGACCAAAGAAAAACTCGAAGCACTTGAAAAATATAACGCGGCAAAGGCAGAACTCGACGCTCTCGAAGCGGAAATTGCCGCTTACGAAGCCGCATACACTCAGGCAAAAGAAGCATACCTGCAAGACACTTCAAACGCTCAACTCGAAACCGCTATGAACGAAGCAAAAGCAAGTTATGAAGCGTTTCTTGCGGAAAAAGACGAAGATCTAGTTCGTCTCAAAGGCGCACGTGTGGACGTCACCGCGTACAAGGCAGAACTCGTAAATATTCTTCTCACTGCAGTCAAAGACCCGAACTTGCTCCCCGACGGACTTAAAGTGAATATCGCAGGACTGGATCTCGACATCGGAAGCATTCTCAATCAGGTTCTCGGACTCGTCGGAGAAAACATCACTCCCGAAACCGTATCCGCACTTATTCCCGACGTTATCTACACGGGACTCGGCGACGAAACGGTGTCTAAATATCAAAAAGCGGTTGAAGGAAGCGACAGCGACTTGTCACTTGCTCAGGCTCAATCCTTCGCTTTCAAAGCAGAATATTATCCGAGCGTTCTCGCAGCCGGCGCAATGCGCTACGCTTGCTACATATCTGTGGCTCTTATAGTGTTCAGCGTGTTCGCAACCGATTATTTTGCAAGAAAAGAAAAGGGGGAAGAGATAAATGAATAAGAAATTGTCCATTGCACTCAACGTCATGCTTTATGCGGCAGGCTTCCCCGTTCTCTTTGTCATATCGCTCGTATATTCGATAAAATGGAACGGATACGGCATGTACGGCGCAAGCGCGTTTGCTCCGCTTATTGCGGTGATAATCATCGGCGCGCTTACAGTCGGGCTTCAGGTGCTCGTATACAACGTCGAAAAGAAAAAGAACAGAAAAGGCATCGCACTCAAACTTGCAATCATCCCCGTTGCAATAATCGTAGGTTTGTTCGGAATTCTCGATATAGCAATGCCCCCGCTCCTTAAAGACGCAACGTCAAACACAATTCTCTACGAAGACGTGGTAAACGACTATGAAGGCGTGCATCAGAAACTCCTTGAAAGAATCGAATTGTTCAAACAAAAGAACGGCCTTACAGAAGACGTAACCTATCAGAGCGAAGAGTTTCAAGCAAAATTCAAGCCGATATTCGAAAGCATGGACAAAGCGTACAAAGCCTTTGACCCGCTTGCGATAGAAATGGCTCTCGACTCTCCCGATATGGTCTCTTCCATACTCAACGGCAACTTCCCCGTTTCCGTCGCGGCGGCTCTTCTTCTCAAAATGCCGACGCAAACCGTGGACGGCAAAGAAGTCGTCAAACACGACGCTACGCTTGAAGAAATTCTTGCCGCGAACATGAATGTCCTTCTCACAAAAGTGCTTCCCGAAATCATGGAAAACGGACTTGACACTTCAACGGAAGGTCTCAACAATCTTCTGAACCAAGTGCTCGTCACCAAAGAATTCGACGGAATCAGTTGGAATATATTCAACATTCTCGGCAGCAACATGATTGCCCCCGACGTTGACCCAAACGCACAAATCGTCAAAGTTGAAAAGAATAAATACGGCGACGTAATAAGCGAAGAAGTCATCGGTGCGGCACTTGGCTATCAAGATATGGCTTGGCTCAACGGCATTCCGCTCATGTTCTTCATTCCGCTCATCTCTATGCGAGAAATATTCTACATATACGCAGGACTTCTCGCACTCATTGCAGTCGTGCAATGCTATCTGCGCTCGGCGCGCAACAAACAGCCCGAATCGATTGATATAATCGAGGCCTAAAAACTTTCTCATCGAAGGGAAACACCGCTTTTGCGGTGTTTCTCTTTTTATAGGATTTTAGTTATTTTTTTACATTTAGGTATTTTATTATGTGATATTGTATATATAAACACCGCGTTTATGCAAATCAAGCACATTTGAACGGTGACTTTATTTTTAACTACTCATAGAAAATACAAGTACCGCACGTGAAATTTTATTGTTTATTTTAATTGATCATCAAACAACTCGTATAGTATAATAATGGCATACGAGAAATCGTTAAACGGCAGAAAAAATCATAATTAAATCAGGGAGTTTTGCTTATGATATTCCGTCAGGATTCACTCATTCCGAAATATCTCGAAAAAAATCAAAAGGCTTTCGAGATTTTTTTAATTGTGTTTCAATGCGTGATATTTCCCATTATATCCATAGTCATATCTTGCGTGGGCGAACAACGCCCCGTCGCAAAATCGCTTTCGTACATAGCGTACCGTGAAAATCATATGGGGCTTATTTATTTTTACGGTTTGCTGTTCGTCGCAGGATTTTTCCTTGCGCTGAAAATGTGTCTCGACGCAGGTCAATATTCAAAACAAATGAAAATTTTCTTTCTTTGTTTTGCGGGGATAAGTTGCGTAATTCTCACGGCGGGCATTTCCGTGCCTTGGCTTGACGGCGAAGGGGACACCGTCGAAAAATTTGCAAGACTTCGCAAGATTCACAACATAGTTTCAACGACCGGATTCGTGATGTTTTTCGTCGTCGAGTTGTGTTTGTTTCTCACGACGGCGTTCAGAAACGGCAGACAGTTTCTCATATCGGCAGGCATGATTTCTTTCGTGCTTATATCGTCGGTGATTCTCATAGAAGAAGCAAATCTCGTGGGCTACAACACCGAGTTGCACTGCCCCGTATCCGCAATCGCGCAGATTTACGTTTTCTGCGTAATAGAACTCACGATGACGATACAATATTTCCTTATGCGGATAATGCCAAACAAAAAATTCGCACTCGAAAAAGAGCCGCTCGAAAGCAACGAATGAGCGACGTTTCTAAAAAATCATACTTCGCATATATCGCGCTTTGCTCGGACGGAACTTATTACGTCGGATACACCGACGACGTTGCAAAACGCGAGAAAACGCACAACTCGGGCAAAGGCGCAAAATATACAAGGTCTCGACTTCCCGTGCGCATAGTGTACTTTGAAGAATGTTGTGACAAATCTTGCGCAATGTCTCGCGAGTGGCATCTTAAAAGATTGTCGCACGCTCAAAAAGAAACGCTGATAAAAGATAAGAAATGAACAAAAAACGGCAATCCGCAAACTCGTTGATTGTCGTTTTATTATTTTTAATAATAAACGAGTAATTTTCTTCAACTTATGGACAAAATCAAAAAATAAAACTATAATATTCGCACTATGGGTGAAGTTTTTCTCGACGCATTATTAGACAGTCTGAAAATACTTGCGGTCGTGGTGGTTTTCAGTGTGATAATCGCGCTTATTGAACCGAAATTGTCCGAAAAAGTCAGGCTGAAAGGCAAACTCGCTCCGCTTATCGGGGTGAGCGTTTCACTGTTGCCGCAATGCGGATTTTCAATCGTCGCAACCGACCTTTATCAGAAGCGACACATCACCGTCGGCACGCTTATAGGCGTGTATCTCGCAACGAGTGACGAAGCGTTGCCTATATTCCTTGGCAATCCGCAAAAAGCGTTGCACGTGCTTCCGCTCATCGCTCTCAAATTTTTGCTCGGTCTCGTTCTCGGCTACGCAATAGACGCGATTTTCTCAAAGAGCAGAAAGAAAGTGGAACATCACGTCGCTCATTGCGACGAGCAATACAAAATAAGACTCACCGATTGCACCAGCGCAGAACTCGTCGAAAAAACGGAAGATAAAGAAGAAGCCGTCGAACATTGCGATTGCGACGAGTGCAAAGAGTGCGAAAGACAAGAAGAACTTGCTATAGAGAAAGAAAAAGAAAGCGAAAAATCGGCGAAGAAACCAAAATCAGAAAAGGCGGAAAAACTCGACAGATATCTCGTTCATCCGCTTCTTCACTCGCTTGAAATATTTGCATACGTATTCGTCGTAAACGTCATTCTCGGCATCGTTATGTACTACGTCGGTGAAGACAAACTCGTGGCGTTTCTCACGCAAAACAAGTATCTTGCGCCGCTTCTTTCGGTGCTTGTGGGTGCAATTCCCAACTGCGTGTCTTCCGTTGTGATAAGCGAATTGTACATCATGGGCGGACTCGGATTCGGTGCTACTCTCGGCGGACTATGCATGAACGCGGGGCTTGGATTTGTGTATCTCTTCAAAGACGTGAAACACACAAAACGCAACCTTGCGATATTCTTTGCAATGTTTGCGATAAGCGTTGCGGTTGCATACATATTCTCGGCAATCTTCAACTTCGACGTGCTGAAATTCTGAAATAGTCTCTTTTCGAGAACGGAAAAATCACGACGAATTGCACACGGATAATACAAAAATCGCGTTATCCACACACGGATGTCGATAAGTTGCGGGTTGTGTTGATAAAATGCGGATATATACACACCGTTTATCCACACAAAATATCGCCTGATTTACCAACATATTGCGCTTTTTAAGGCGACAACACGGCATAGTTTGTGGTGTAGGTTTGATTTTCCACTTGTCAACAGATCTTATATATGTTATCATTATGAAAGAAAATATATCAATAAATAATATAGGCGAAAAATGAAACTTATTTGTCAAGGAAACGAATTGAGCGATGCTCTTGCAAAAGTTGTAAAAGCACTTCCCGTGAAGCGCAACAACCCGATTCTCGACGGCGTGAAACTCACTGCACTCGGTGACACTCTCACCATTTTTGCAACCGATCTCGAACTCGCAATCGAAAAGAAAATCAACGCGCAAGTTCTCATCGAAGGCGAAATCGTCGTTCCCGGCAAACTTTTTGCCGACTACGCAAAGAAAATCGAAGAAGAACAAGTCGAACTCGACGGCACCGATCCCACGAAACTCATCATCAAGTATCTTGACAGCGAACTTATGATAAAATGCTTCAGTGCGGACGAATACCCCGTGTTCAAAGAAGTAGACACGCAAAATTCTTTCATCATTTTGAAGAAAGAACTCAAAGACATAATTTCAAAAGTCATCTTCAACGTTGCCGTTGACGAAGCAAGACCGTCTCTTCGCGGTGTTTGCCTTAACGTCAAAGACGAAGAAGTCGAAGCGGTTGCTTCCGACGGATACCGCCTTGCTCTTGCAAAAGCGCAAATCAACAACAACGGCGTCATAGACAAAATCGTCGTCCCGTCAAAGAGCATGAACGAACTTGCTCGTCTCATCGACGAAGGCGAAGAAACTATCACCGTTTTCGTTGAAAAGAACTATATAATGGTTGACCTTTTCCACACCAAAATCGTCACTCGTCTTATCGGTGAAGATTATATCAACTACGAAAAGATTATCCCCAGTGTGTTCACAACTTCCGTCACCGTGGACAAGAAACTCTTTGAAAACGCAATCGACCGTGTCTCTCTCATCAACCGCGCAGAGAAAAAATCCTACGTCAAGATGGAAATCAAAGAAGATACGCTCGCACTCAACGCTCACTCCGAAGACGGCGAAATCAACGAAAAAGTCACAATCGGACTCAAAGGCAAAGATCTCACGATAGGCTTCAATTCAAAATACATCATTGATTGTATGCATGCAATTGACGAGCCGTTCGTGACTCTCAACTTCACCACTTCCACTGCCCCGGGAATCATCAAGGGCGAGTCGGACAGATGGTTGTATCTTATACTTCCCTTGCGAGTCATAGGCTAAAAAAACGCGCTAAATAGCGAATAACTGTGGACGCGATTGACGCAAAGCGTAACAATCGCTATTCCGTCACTTCGTTCCTTACA
>CALGEU010000267.1 GCA_937881285.1 uncultured Clostridia bacterium
AAAACGAAAAGAGACTTGAAATTCTCAAAGACGAAAAAGGCAGACTTCTTCTCACCGACGACCAAAAGAAAGCGGTGCTTGAAAAGGGGCGTATTCTCGTGTCGGCTTCGGCAGGTTCGGGCAAAACGTCGACTATGGTGAAGCGCATAATTCTTATGGTTGCAGAAGGCGCGTCTCTTAAAAATCTTCTCATACTCGTATACAACAACGCGGCGGCGGACGAACTGAAAGAAAGGCTGCATCAGGAACTTTTCAGGGCGGCGTGCGCATCAAGCGGAGAAGTGAGAGACAGATTTAGAAAAGAACTCGACGAAATGCCGTTTTGTCATATATGCACGATACACGCATTTTGTCAGTCGCTTATAAGGGAAAATTTTGACAAACTCGGCTTGTCTCCGACGTTTGAAGTGCTTGACGAGACCGCACACGAGACATACGTCAACAAAGCGCTTGACGAGACCATTGCGCAGTACGCGGCGGCGGGAGACGAAACGTTCTGCGACCTTGCCGAAATATTCTCGCAATCCAGAAAAGACGACAATCTCAAAAACGCGATAAAGAAGATATACAGCCTGATCGAAATTCAACCCGACGAAAAAGAATTTGAAAAATGCGTCGCCGATTGTTACGACTCGTACGAAAACAGCAGATTTTTCGATATTCTCGGCGAGTATTATTCCAAATTCTTTACGAAAGCGCAAAGCGTGATAAATCCGCTGTTCAACGTGCTTTCGGCAATGCAGAACAACGGAAAATACGGAGATTCCGTCGCAAATCTTATAAGCGTTTGCGACAGAATAGTCGCTGCGAACAGCCTTAAAAAGGCGTGTTCGATTGCAAGAGCATACGAAAAAGTGGCGGCGAGAATTCCTGCCAAAGCAAGCGACGAAGACAAGGCAACCATCACGTACGCAAAGGGCGTGATAAAGCAAATCGAAGAAGTGCTTGACGAGATGGCGAATATCTTCGACAATCTCGATTCGTTTGCCGTGTATCACGAGCAAAACGGCGTGTACGTGAGAAAACTCACGGAAATCGCAGGCACGTTTGCGAAGAAACTTCAATCGCTCAAACAAGAAGACGACGTGTTGTCGTTTGAAGATTTGCAACACAAGGCAATGGAACTTTTGTCGCACGACGAGTACGGACTTGCCGACGCTTTCGACGCGGTGTTCGTCGACGAGTATCAGGACGTCAATCCCACGCAGGAAGCAATCATAGAGAAACTCGTGAAAGGGGAGTGCTTTATGGTGGGGGACGTAAAACAAAGCATTTACGGTTTCCGTCTTGCAGACCCTGCGATATTCATATCCCGTCAGCAGAAGTATTCTTCTTTCGGCAACAAAGACGGCTTGAACGTCCATTTCAATCACAATTTCAGAAGCGCGTACAGGATTCTCAAATTCGTCAACGACGTTTTCGACGTGGTGATGACAAAAAAGAGCGCGGATATAAACTACAAATCTGACGCGCGATTCGAACTTGCGTCTATACCGCCCGTAACGCTTGACGGTGTGTCTCCCGAAGGATACGTGCAGTTGCATCTGTTCACCAAATCGAAATCCGAAAGCGAGAGCGCAAACGGTCTTTACGACGTGACGAAAGAGAGATTCGACGACGATGACGAAGACGGCGGAAGCGCGGCGTTTAGAGAAGGAAAATTTATCGCAAACGAGATAAAAACGCTTGTCGGCAGAGCGAAAGGCGTTGACGAAAACGGCAACGGCAAATATATCGGATACGGAGATATTGCGGTGTTGTTCCGCAATCGTTCAAATTCCGCAATAGAAATCGTAAAAGTGCTGAAAGACGAAGGTATACCGGTGTCGGAAGGCTCATTCGTGCGTTCGGCGTCGTTGCCCGAAAGAGAGATTATGTGCTTTATGCGCACTCTCGACAATCCCAGACAAGACGTGCCGTTTGCAGGATTTTTGCTGTCGTTTTTCGGCGGATACGACGAGAGCGAACTTGCAAAAATAGCGTCGGAAAGCGGAGAATGTTTCTATGACAAATTCGTGGCGTACGCACTCGGAAACGACGATTTGGCGGCAAAGGCAAAGTCAACGCTTGCTTTGCTTGAAAAATACAGGCTCAAAGCGTCGTTTGAGAGCGTGAGCGAACTTATGAACGATGCGATTGCCGAGTTTTGCTACGACGCATATCTAATGCGCACGGGCGAAGGCAACGTCACGGGGCTTAAAGGCTTTATTCGCAGTGCGGCGGAGAGCGAACAATCGCTCGGAAAATTCGTCGAAGACTACGTCGAAGGCGCGAACGAAACCAGAGACGGCGGCGGTGAAGACAGAGTCGCAATCAGCACGTTCCACGGATACAAAGGACTTGAAAGCCCGATAGTTTTCGTTGCCGATTGCGCGGTGCAATTCAAGCGCGATTCCGCCACGGGAGACCTTATCGCGACGGGCAAAGGCTTCGGAGACAGCGACCTTGAAAATAAGAAGAACAACAAGGGACTTGTCGGAATGAATTATTTCGACGTTGACAACAAGACCAAAACGAAACTTACGCTTTCAAAACTCGCCGTAGAAAAGAGCATAAAAGACAATCAACTGAAAGAAGAGATACGCTTGTTTTACGTTGCGCTCACAAGAGCAAAACAACTCATGTACATCACGGCAACCGTGTCCGACGCGAAAGCGAAAGAGTTCGGACAAAGCGCGAAACTTACGGGCGCAGGTTGCGCGCTCGATTTCATATCGCAGGCAGTTGCAGATGGTGCGCAAGTGCCCGTATTCAGACATAGTGCTCAAGACGTCGAGATTGACGGAGCGGCGCAAAACATCGTTGCGGGCAAATGCAACGAAGAAGTGAAAGAGAAAATCGCTGCAGCGCAGGCGTTCAAGTATCCGCACGAAGAAGCGACGACTCTTGCGATGAAATACAGCGTTTCGGCACTTGACAGCATAGACGAAGAGACGGTGAGAATTTACGAAGAAGCGGCAAAAATCGGCACGGCGTATCACAAGGTCATGCAGTATATCGATTATTTCGTAAACACCGAAAGTCAGGTGAAAGCCGCAATAGACGATATGGTGGCAAGAAACGTTATCACCGAAGAAGAAAGAGCCGTCGTAAACCCGAAAGACATATTGCGTTGCCTTGAAAGCGACGTTATGGCAATCGCTCGCGAAGCGGAAAAGAAGGGCAGATGTCACAGGGAACAATCCTTTATGATGTACAAGCCCGCATGCGAAGTGTCGGACGGATTTACGTCGCAGGACAGAGTTCTCGTTCAGGGCGTCATAGACCTTTTCATCAACGACGACGTGAAGATAATTGTCGATTTCAAGAACTCGCTTTTGAGAGATGAAGAAACCGTGAAAAAGTATAAAAAGCAACTTTATCTATACAAATCGGCGGTTGAAAGTGTGATTTGTGCAAAAATCGACAGGGTTGTGCTTTATTCGTTCAAGAGCGGAAAAACGATGGATTTGTAAAATGTAAAGACGGTATAGGCGCACCATAACGTTGCAAAACGCAGGTTATGGCGCGCTTTTGCGTATCTTAAAGGTGCGAAACATTAAAAAAAAGCGACAAATGTTTTGTTATTATCTTGATTTTTTTGTGTATTGTATGTATAATCATATAGATAATTTGTATTCGATATAGGAGACGTGCTTGTGGAATTTTTTGAAAAAGCATTCAACTGGCTTGCGGAACTCTCTTCCAAAATGCCCGCTATCGATTTCAAAACGTATTTTATCGTCGTCGTTGCAGTGATTGTCGGCATCGGCGTTATAGTTGCGCTTACTTATTTCGGCTCTCGTGCTCGCAAACTTATCGGCGCAAGCAAAAAAATCGAAAAATATCTTGCAAACGTTGACCAAGTCGACGACGACAACGTGAGCGATTTCACCGCACATTGTTTCTCGTCAAAAGCACCGCAACCTTTGCGCGACAGTTGGGTGCAATATCTCGGCGTGAGATTCGGTTATCCTAGCGACATCGTCAGCGACAGAAACGTGTACGAAAAAGTCGTGAAGAAAAACAAGGACTATCGCTCGGGAATCTATCTTGCAATCGCGCTTCTCGTTCTCGGATTTTTCGCATTCTGGGGATACGGCACGCTTACGGCAAACGAAATGGGCGTGATTCATTTCGTCGGACTTGTCGCAAGCGCAGTCGTTTTTCTCGTGCTTGTCATAATCAATCGCAAACAATCGAAAAAATGTCTCGAAGTGTTTGAAGATATGCAGGAAGACCTTGACGCAAAAGTCAATCTTCAGGTCGAAAGCAACTATGCGACGGATTCGTCTCCGCTTGCCGAACTTTCGGGCATGGTGGAAGAAATTATCGCTCGCAACACCGCAAAGGCAGTTGACGCAGAGCAGGAATACGCGCTCGAACAGACGCCTATCGAAGCACTGATAGAAGAGAAGACGGAAGAAGAAAAATCCGCTCAAATAGAAGAAGAAAGTGCGGACGAGACTCTTGACGAAGAAGACGGCACGGTTGAACAAACCATAGACGAACTTATCGCAAGCGAGCCTGTCGAAGAACAAGTGCCGGCAGAAACCGTTGAAGAATCCGAAGAAGAATCCGAACCCGTCGAAAACGCGGAAACGGAAGCGACAGAAGAAACGGCTGAAGAGACCGAAGAACCCGTCGAAGA
>CALGEU010000268.1 GCA_937881285.1 uncultured Clostridia bacterium
CCTTTTTCGTCTGCATAGTAGGTTTCGCCCGCTTTTTCTTCGGTCATGTCTTCGAGATAAACGAGTTCATGAGTTGCGGTGTAAACGTAACCTTTTTCTTCGACTGCTTCCAAAGAGCCGTCTTCTGCAAACGTAAGGTCAGCGCGGATGCCGTCTTCGGTGTAGTACGTCTGATTTTTGTCAAACGTCGATTCTGTGACGTCGACTTCTTCAAACGCGCCTTCACTGTTTTGAATGTAAGCAACTGCGTCCTGATCGAACACGCCGCCTGCACCAAGGAACAAGAAGTCTTCTGCAAACGTAAGGTGGAACACCAAGAACAAGATGACAAGGAAGATAGGAATACCCCAAACCTTGTGAGTGAGCACCTTATCCGCTTTATCGGAAGCGCTGAGTTTCTCTTTTTCGTTCTTTTCTTTCTTCGTAACGACGGAAGAATAATTCTTGGAGATGTATTTGTAACGAGAGTCCGCAACGATTGCTTCGAAGTCAGTTCCGAAAACGTCGTCTTTGAACGTCTTCTTGAATTCTTCGACCATTTGTGCCGCTTGCGGATGTTGACCGACTTCGATTTCGTCGAGTTCGACGAGTTTCACTGCATGGAAGAGAGAGTTTTCTACGCCGCTGCCTTCGAGTGCGATTCTGCAATCGTTGATAAGGTGCGTAAGTGCCGTGCCTTCGAGAACGGTTGTGCCCTTTCTTTCTTGTTGGCAAACTTCGTACGCTCTTTGCATGAGTTCGTCAAGACCTTTTTCGCGAAGTGCGGAGATTTCAACGACGGGAAGACCGATTTTTTCTTCAAGGCTCTTTGCGTCGATTTTGTCGCCGTTCTTCTCAACCGTGTCCATCATGTTGAGTGCGATGATCATCGGCACGTCGATTTCCATGATTTGAGTGGTGAGATAAAGGTTACGCTCAAGGTTGGTCGCGTCAACGATGTTGATGACGCAATCGGGCTTCTCTTCGAGAATGTAGTTTCTCGAAATCACTTCTTCCGGAGTGTACGGGGAAAGTGAGTAAATACCGGGAAGGTCGACGATAGAGATAGGTTCTGCACATTTTTTGTATGTACCTTCTTTCTTATCCACCGTGACGCCCGGCCAGTTGCCGACGTGTGCGGTTGAACCCGTCAACGAGTTGAACAACGTCGTTTTACCGCAGTTCGGGTTACCGGCTAATGCAAATCTTTTCATTTGTCTTCAACCTCCATAGTTACGGCTGCCGCTTCGGTCTTACGCAATGACAATTCGTATCCGCGAATGGTCACTTCAATCGGGTCGCCGAGCGGTGCTTTCTTTCTGAGATAGACTTCTGCACCGGGGGTTACGCCCATATCGAACAAACGACGTCTGATGCGTCCGTCGCCTGCGACGGCTTTGATGACGCCTTGCTCTCCGATAATGAAATCACTTAAAAGTTTTTCCATTGTTTTCTCCTTTTTTGTATTTATGCTACTAATATTTTTGTTGCCATTTCTTTGTCGAGCGCAAGTCTACCGTCTTTTATAAGACAGATAACGCTTCCGCCGCTAACGGATATAAGACTGATCGTAGAATCAATCGTAATACCCAAACTTTCCAAATGTTTCTTGGTCTTGTCGTCCGTCAAAATTCTGACGATTTTCAAATCTTTCCCTGTGGGAGCCATTACAAGCGGCATATTCTTCTCTCTCCTTGCATCTTATGCATTCTCTCGTTGCAAATATGAAACATACTTCATATTCACATTAAGATATTACAACTATCGAAAATAGATGTCAATCGTTTTGAAAAAATAATATGAAAAAATTTTCATATTTCAAAAAGGTCGGTTTAAGTTGATTTATTTCGGACTTTATTGTATAATATATATCGTTAAATCGCGCGCGCATTCAATAAATACAGGCGCGCACGCGTGTAAGGAAAATTATGGCGCAAGAAGTCAGAGAACCCAAACAGGAGCGTTCAATCGAAAAGAAAAACAAAATCGTGCAAGCGGGCTACGAATTGTTTTCTCAAGTCGGGTATTACAACACCAACACCGCGCAAATCGCAAAAAAAGCCGGCGTGTCAACGGGTATCGTTTACGGATACTTCAAGGACAAGCGCGACATTCTTCTCGACGTTCTGGAAATATACGTCAACACGGCGTTTGCTCCCGTTCTCAATTACATAGACTCACTCTCTGCCCCCGTCGATTTCCGCTCGATAGCGTCTCACGTTCTCGACGGCGCAATCGAGATTCACAAGACCAACGCCAACATCCACGAAGCGTTGCATTCTATGTCTCACAGCGACGAAGCGGTGAGCAACAAGTTTATTGCGCTTGAAGACGAAATAACTCTCGCAATTTCCGACAAATTCAAATCTCTCGGCGTCAGCGAAAGCAATCTCACGGAGCGTATTCACTTTGCAATGGACATCGTGCAATCCTTCTCTCACGAGTTCGTGTACGACCACCACACCTACATCGACTACGTAGCAATGCGCAAAATCGTCGAAGACACGATTGTATCTCTTTTTGAAGAATAATCATGACCCCGTTTTGTCAAAGGTCGCTTGACTTTTTGTATTTCAACCACAAATACAATTCAAAGGCTTGGTATCAGGAGCACCGCGAAGATTTCAGAGAATATCTTGCGGTGCCTTTTAACGACCTTGCGGTTGCACTCGCCCCCGCTATGCTGAAAATCGACCAGTCGTTTATCACCGAACCCAAAAGCATAGTTTCTCGTCTTTACAAGGACCTGCGTTTCGCAAAGGACAAAACCAGTCTTTATCGCGACCACATGTGGCTATCGTATATGCGCGGCAAAGACGCATACTATGCGCCTGCCTTTTTCTTTGAAATATCACCGTACAATTTTCAATTCGGGTGCGGCTTCTACATGGCAGACGCAAAAACCATGGCAAATCTTCGCAAACTCATAGAAAACGATTCGAAAGCGTTTCAAAAAGCAAAAAAGTGTTTTGAGAGTCAAACCACGTTCAAACTCGTCGGAGAAAACTACAAAAAACCGAAATATCCCGACGCACCGCAAGACCTGTCGATTTGGCTTGAAAAGAAAGATATGTGCTTCACCGCAACGTCTTTCGACTCAACTTTGCTGTTCTCCGAAAATCTTGCAGATTATCTCGCCGAGCAATTTAAGTCGATAAAACCGCTTTACGATTTGATGCTCGCGGCAGAATCCATGACAGAAAGATAACCGCATATAACCGCTCAAATAGGAAATGCGATTTGACGAAAGGGTTTGAAAATCAATCATATTGCAAGATTTTGTTTTTGACAAATACACGACTTAAAACAATAAAAAACGCACGGTTAACCGTGCGTTTTACTATTTTGCGGAATTATCGTTTCTTTTTCTTCGGAGACTTTTTCAAATCTTCGACGACGGCAACGACTATGCTCTTCGTCAATTCCTTATCGTCGATTGCGTCCACGAAAAACATGGGCTTTGCTCCGTCGTACGGCAACTGTTCTTCCATGCCGAATCTCTTCGCGCTATCCGTCGGCTTGACAAGCAATCTGTCGTCGAAAACTCCGCCGAAATACACTCCGTCGAGATATAGCAAATACTCGCTCATCTTCGGGCGCGCGGTTATGTCGAGCGGAGAGAGTTGCTCTATCACAAATTGCAAATATTCTTTACTTGATGCCATAAACGCTCCTTAGTCGAGATGATATCTCGGCTTTCCTTTGCTCTTTTCACCGTACTCGATTGCTTGCGCCGGGCAATGGTTTATGCAAGCCATGCAATGTGTGCAATTCCTTCCCCATTCGGGTTTCCCGTCCACGATTTCGATATTGTTGAGTGGGCAAAGTTTGGCGCAGAGACCGCATCCGACGCATTTGTCCGTGGCATAAAAATCGT
>CALGEU010000269.1 GCA_937881285.1 uncultured Clostridia bacterium
TAGAGATGTAAAAATCAAGGCAATAAAAAGCATGGATAAGAGCAGGATATGGGGAAATTGCGGTATTCTTTTTCCGTGTAGACAGCAAGCCGACAATCTTGCGAAACTGTGGTAGGAGTTTTTGTCCGTGTCCGAACTGATAGCAAAGATTTTCGGCGCGGTAGAGATGTAAAAATCAAGGCAATAAAAAAAGCAGTGCATAGAGCACTGCTTTGATAAAATTGCGCTTGATTTTTACATGTGCGTCGTCTTATCTTCTCCGATGCCGAGCATGCCGTCAACAACGTATTTTTTGCCGTTGGTGTCGGTGACGTAGCCGCTTATCGTGCCGTAAGGCAGTGCGTAGTAGCAAAGAAGCGGAATGGGCATATAGAAAGTGCGGTTGATTTTGAAAGTGACGTCGACGAGTCCGAGACCTTTTTCGTCGGTGACGTGCCATTCGTCCGCTTTTTTCTTGCCGTTCTTGTGAGTGAACACGACGGGGGGCATGGGGAAGGATTCGTTGTCAACCCAGATGACGTTTTCGTTGTATTTGGGCTGGTCGACGGATTGATTTCTCGTGAGATTGAACGCAAAGTATCTCTTCACGCCGTTGTCGTCGATTTGTCCCATAGTGGTGAGCCAGTCGTAGTGGGCGTTGAAGGGATAGAATCCTTTGTGGTCGTCGATGATGCCAACGGAGCGTTCGTTGGTGACGTACGCTTTGCCGTTTATGGTTATCGTTCCGGTCGCTTTGAAGAAATCTTTTTCGCTGTAAAGAGCGTTTCTGAACGAGCCGTCCTTGTTTTTGCCGAGCGGCATGACTCCGTTTGCGAGCGGGGAGATACGGTCAAACGAAATATCGATTGAAAATTCGCCGCATTTGCCTTTTGTGAATCCTTTTGCGTGGGCTTTTCCGTTGAGAAAATCGTTTTCGATTTTATACTCGCTGTGTTTGGTCTTGAGATAGCAATAATCGTCCACGAGTTGTGCTGCGACTCTCGATTTTTTCTTGGGGACGAGATTGCGCCAGGAATAGATTTTGTTTTCTTTTTTGTCGTACCAGACGAAAATGGAGAAGCCCATAGGACCGGTTTTGTAAACCGCGCTGATGAGTGCGCCTTCGTCCATGTGCACTTCAAACGCTTCCCATTCGGTGAGACGGGACGCTTTCATGCAATCGGGCATTTTCGGGCCGCAGGGTTTGACGGTGTCGAGAAGATTGATAGCCTTAAAAGGCATATCGAAAGTGCCGAAATGCACTGCGCCGTTTTCGACGATAGAGTCCGGAGTTTGCGCCGGAATGCGAGTTTGTTCAATGTAATCGGGCAAATTGTTCATTATCTTTCCCCCATATGGTATTTGCATAAAAATAATAGCATAGATTGTCTCTTTTTGCAATACTATGACAAAAATTTTTGCACATTTGTAGGATATTTTTCAAAGAGAAAAAACGTGACGAAAACTCGTTTAGCAGTCGCGTTCGGGGGCAAGAATACAAGGAAAGCACAAAACAATCAAGGAGATCAGTATGTCATTCAATCCTTTTGATCAAAAACCCGAAAAATCAGAGAAACTGTTTTGCGATTGGACGAAGATTTATCCGCAAAGTTATTCGAAGCACGACGTCAGTCCGTTCACGAAATTGAGATGTATTCTCACAAACGGTGCGGAATACGAAGCGGTGTGGTTTTCCCATCAGTTTTTCAGACATTGCCCCGACAACGATTTGCGACGTCAACTTGCGCTCGTGCGTAAAAGCGAGCAGTTTCAGCAGAAAATCGGCGCATGTCTGAAACCGAAAGACGAAACCGTACTCGAAACCACGATAGGATACGAGCAACTTGCCGTCGAACTCACCGCAATGCTTGCAATGCGCGAACCCGATAAAACCGTCAAAGCCGCGCTCGATTTTGCGCTTCTCGAAGACTTCGACCACCTGTATAGATACGCGGATTTGCTGGATATGGAGCAGGGCGTGCACGCAGAAGACCTTGTGGGAGAACTCACCGAAATTATGCCGGCAAGACCGACTATCACTCATCACAGATATCCGTTTGACGAAGTGAAGAAGCCCGTCAACTTCAAAAAGGCAAGTCCGATAACGAAACTCGACGTTTCCATAATCACGGCGGCAGAGCAGCAGACGATGAACTATTATATGAATCAATGCGGATTCTACACGAGCGATTTTGGGCGCAGATTGTATCAGGAAATCGCAATGGTGGAAGAGCAACACGTGTCGCAATACGGCTCGCTCATCGACGTGAAAGAAAGTTGGCTCGAGTGTTGGCTCAATCACGAATACACCGAATGTTACGTCTATTATTCCTGCTACAAGGACGAAGTGGACAAGAACGTCAAAAAGATTTGGGAAAACTGTCTTATGCAAGAGATTGCGCATTTGCATATAGCGGCACAGTGCCTGAAAAAATATGGCAAAAAAGAGTGGCAACAGGTCATTCCGAACGGCGAATTCCCCGAACTTTTGGCATTCAAATCCACAAAAGACTACGTCAGAAGCGTGATTGAAGGCACTTGTGAGAACACTGCCGACAGAGAAGGATATATCAACGTCAACCAAATGAGCGACGACGCGGACTTCTTCAAATATCAAAAGCAAGTGAACACGAACGTGAAAATGACGCCGTCCCACGCCGTGATACAGGCTCACATCGACAAGGACGGCAGAGATTACAGATACGAAGACAAGGAAAACCCGATTCCGTCTCTTCGTGCGCGCGATAAAGACAATACCGATTTGGGACGCAAGAAAAAGAACGACCGCCGTCAGTCAAGATAGACAATCGCGCATTAGAATTATTGTTTTAATTGCATGGATACGTTCGCGAAGTTTTCGCGGGCGTATCCTTTTTGCATTGTTCGAGCATATTTTTGAAATGTCTTGATTGTGCCGATAAAATTTGATAAAATAAACAAAAGGAGTAAAGTATGGCAGAATTGAACGAAAAATATTTTGCGGGTTCGGGCGGAGAAGAAAAGCGCCCCGAAAATATCGAAGAAATATTGCAGGACGGTGAAGAAATCGTTTGGCGCGGAAAGCCCAAGAAATCCGCATATATCGCAAACTCGGTTGCAAAAATGTTTCCGATTGCGTTGATATGGATAATCTTCGACGGCTTTTTCATCGGTATGCTGGCAACGAACGGCTTTGACATACCCACGCCGCTCATCGTGTTTATGAGTATCTTTTTCGTGCTTCATCTCGCGCCCGTGTGGATATGGATATACAGGTCCGTCACCGCAAAGAAGCGTCACGAAAATCTCGAATACGCATTCACCGACAGACGTATAATCGTACGTTCGGGCGTGGTTGCGCTTGACTTTAAGAGCGTAAGTTATCAAGACGTCAGCGCAGTCAACGTCAGATACGGCGCAATCGACAAAATGGCAAAAGTCGGCGATATATACGTCACGTCAAACAGCAAGGCAACCGTCATCGAAGACATTGAAAATCCGCGTGCGGTGAGCAAGCAACTTGAAACTCTCGTGTCAAAGGTCAAGACCGGCGTTGCGTTCACCGAAGGCGAAAAGGTGGAGTTTGTCAAATGCAAATACTGCGGCACGAAAAATCGCTCGACCGATAAAACCTGCTCTTCCTGCGGCGCGCCGCTCGACTGAAACGATATAAACGCA
>CALGEU010000270.1 GCA_937881285.1 uncultured Clostridia bacterium
AGCGATGCCGTTGCCGCGATGACGGCTTTTGTTCGGGTGTGGGTGTCCCACCCAATCGAAACCACCAAGCCGATAATCTTGCGAAATTGTGGCAGGAGTTTTTGTCCATGATTGAACTGATAGCAAAGATTTTCGGCGCGGTTAGCAGAACAATAAGCCTAATGCGGCTCTCGGCGTTGCTTGCAAGCAAGCGATGCCGTTGCCGCGATGACGGCTTTTGTTCGGGTGTGGGTGTCCCACCCAAAATTATTCATTATTCATTGTTAATTCTTCATTGAAAAAGCACACTCGGTCGAGTGTGCTTTTGTGTGTTTAGAATATCCGAAAAACTTATTTTTCGTCGTTTGTGAGTGTTGAATTGTCAGACGATTGAGCGGATGAATCCGAAGAAATTTCCTGCGTATTTTCGACTGAAGATTGCGCTCCGTTCGAGCCGTCCGCAAGTGCGGTCGTTAGCGGTTGATTGAGTACGCTGTCGGGAAGTTCTTTGCGATATGATATTTTCAAAAACAGCGGTGTAAGCAGTGAAGACACGATGATGAGAATAAGCACGAACGGCATTATCGACTGGTCAACGATGCCGCTGTCCACGCCTTTTTGCGTGCAAACGAGCACGACTTCCGCTCTTGCCATCATACCGATGCCGACGCGCAAACTGTCTTTGAGCGAGTATTTGCAGATAAGCGAACCGAGACCGCAACCGAGCACTTTGCCGACGAGACCTGCCGCTATAAACGCAAAGCCGAAACCTACGATGTGGGGGCTGATTGCGCCGAAGTTGGCGTTTATGCCGATGTTTGCAAAGAATACCGGCGCAAAAATCATATAGTTGCTCACTTCGACTTTTCTGTCGATATAGCCCGACTCGGTGAGAGTGGAAAGCATAATGCCTGCCACGTACGCACCCGTGATGTCCGCAACGCCGAACCATTCTTCCGCCGCATAAGCGAACAGGAAGCACATTGCAAATCCTATGATAGGGATACGTCTGTGGTGTTCGGGGTGGCGTTTGAGATAGTGTTTCAATCCGAAGTGCGCCAACACGCCGACAGCGATAGCCGCCGCAAAGAAGCCTATCATTTTGCCGATTGCAATACCAACGCCGCTCAAATCTTCACCTTTGTCGAGACTTATGAAGAGCGAGAGAAGAATGACGCCGATGATATCGTCAAGGATTGCCGCCGCGATTATCGACGTGCCGACCTTTGAATTGACTTTGCCGAGTTCTTTGAGCACGGCGACGGTTATGCTGACGCTGGTTGCCGCAAGAATCGTGCCGTAAAACAGGTTGGTTATGACCTGATGCTGGCTCATATTGACAAAGCCGCCGTTGAAAGCCGCCGAAACGATAAAACCGAGACCTACGGGGAAGATTACGCCGAGCGAAGTTATAATAATAGACGGAATACCGCAGGTTTTGAATTGTTTAAGGTCGGTTTCGAGCCCTGCCGAGAACATAATCAGGATAACGCCGATTTTTGCAAGGAAAGAAAGACCTTCGAGCGTTGTGTCCGTAAAAATGGTCTGATTCGGGATATATTTGATAAAGCCGAGCAAAATGCCGGCAATGAGCATGCCAACCACTTGCGGAAGCCCTATCTTTTTTCCGAGCAAAGCGAAAAACTTCGTGGAAAGCAGAATAAGAGCGAGCGGAAGCAGAATCTCAAAATAATTTATAGCGGATAACGATTGAGCAATCATATTTCATCTCTCTCGCGTTTTTTTACGACGCGTTGGTTTTTCATATTTTTTCAACTACAATGTTATACGCTTTTTGCGTCGATTTCGTCAAGCGGTTGATTGAAGTTGGAGTGTGAAACTACACGCGGCGGCGGTCGTATATACCGATAACGGACGTTTGTAGTGTATTTTTGACGTGATAAAGCGCGCGGACGGGGCAAAATAAGGAAATTATTTGACAAGTATATATATAGTTGATAAAATATAAAAGTAATTGCGCAAAGCGACAAACAAACGACACTTGTTTTGCGCAGGGAGCAGAATTGGATTTTCTATCGTTTCTGACGCATGTGACCGGCTATCTCGTCGATTTTGCAAAGACGATTGCGGGGCTTGCGGCAATAGCGTTGATATTTATGCTTATAAGGTGTTTGCCGAAGCGTATACGCGGATTCGTATCTGCGTTTGCGACTACGGTGATCGCTTTTGCGTTGTTCAAAAATTCTCTTCAAAACTTCGGATTGTTCGTCGCAAAGACGACCATCATACATTTTGCGATAGCGGGCATCGTGTCCGTCACGGTGACGCTTTGCGTTATTATGGCAACGGCGGCGGTTTTTCCGCACAAATTTATGCAAGGGCGAGTGAAGGTCGTTCCCGTTCATATACGGCCGCATCGTCTCGTTTCGTCGCGAAGAAGCATAATCGCGTCGAACGCTTTTTTGCAAACTTCACCTATCATTATTCAATGATTTTGTGACACCCGCTTTTTCGGGTGATTTCGGTATGCGTGAGCGCGTATGTGCGCGCACGTATAGGCATGCTTCGTCATGCAAAAATACAACAGGAGATAATTTGATTATGTTAAAAGTTGAAAACCTTGTAAAAAAATATCCAAAGAGCGACAGACTCGCAGTTGACAATATTTCGTTTGAATTGAGACCGGGCGAAATCTTCGGATTTCTCGGACAAAATGGCGCAGGCAAATCCACGACCATAAAGTGCCTGACGGGCATTTTGCCTTTTGACAGCGGCACGATAACCATTTGCGGCCACGACATCGTCAAAGAACCTATCAAGGCAAAAATGGAAATGGGTTACGTCCCCGACAACCACTCCGTCTACGAAAGACTGACGGGCAGAGAATACGTCAACTACGTCGCAGACCTTTACAAAGTGCCTGCTCTCGTAAGAACGGAACGTATCGACCGTTATGCCAAACTCTTCAAACTGGAAAACGCAATCGACAGACAAATCAAGTCGTACTCACACGGCATGAAACAAAAAATCTGCATTATCGCGGCACTCATTCACGACCCGAAACTTTGGGTTCTCGACGAACCTATGATGGGTCTCGACCCGCAATCCACTGCGGAAATCATTTCGTATATGAGAGAGCATTGCGCAAAGGGCAACACCGTTTTCTTCTCGAGCCACAACCTTGACCTAGTCAAGAAACTCTGCCACAGAGTCGCAATCGTCAACGACGGTCATCTCATTGACGTCATCGACCTTGCAGGCAACGAAGCGAACAAGGCAAACCTTGAAGAGACGTTCTTCAAAGTCACCGGCACTTACGAGCAAAGATTGTTTGAAGACTACATAGCGCAAGAAAGCGCGGATATGCGCCCCGATATGCCTATCGAGCATAAAGAAACGCAAAGCGACGAAGAACTTGTCGTGGAAGAAACCGAAAACAAGGGGGACGAGCAATAATGAAAGGCGAATTCTCCATGCAGAGTGTGAGAACGCTCTTCCGTCTCGACCTAAAATCGAGATACGGCGTCACGAACACCGACAAGACGGCTTGGAAACAAAAACTCGGGCACGTTGCCAATGCGATTTTCTTCCTGCTCGTTTATGCGGTGCTTATCGTCGGCATTTATTATCTTACGAACGTATTCGTGACTCGTTCGGGGCTCAGAATTGAATTTCTCGTTATCGTGGCGACGTTCACGATTTGCCTTGCGACGATAATCGCGACGGGCAGCGTAATAAAGAACCTATATCAGAACGGCGACAACGAAATGTTGCTCCGTTTCCCGGTCAGCGGCAAAGAAATTCTCGTTGCAAAGTCGATTTATTGCTATCTGCACAACTTTGTCGTGTGCTTGCTTTTGATGTTGCCGTTCTATATTTCGTTCGGCGTCATCACCAACGCGGCTGTGGGCGACTATTTTGCGTATATCGGCATAGTGTTGTTCTCAACGCTCATTCCGTTCTTTATCGCAAACATACTCGCAGTGCCAGTCATGAAAGTCATGAACGCGGTGAAGAATCAGTTCTTGCTCATTCTCATCATCACGATTATCGTCGTGTGTCTCGTGTTCATTCTTTATCTCGTGTCGCTCTCGAACGTATTGACGTATCTTAAGGACTCGAAGCAGAGCATTTTCTCTGCGGATATGATTGCAAGATACCGCAAGTTTGCTAAGTACGCATATCCGTTCAACTGGTATGCCGAAATCGTCAACGGCATGAAGTACGGCGGACTTTCGGCAGGCAAGTACGCGCTTCGCTTCCTGTATCTTATTCTCATCAATGCGGCACTCGGCGTTGCGGCGTATTTCGTAACCACGAGAGAGTATTACAAGACGATTCTTTACGGCATCGAAACGCAGAAAGCGTCTTTCAAGAAGAAAATCAAAGACGTGCGTCGTCCCGTCGGATACGCTCTTTTCAGACGCGAGTTCTATCTTATTCTGAGAAGTTTCAACTATTCGTTCCAGTATTTCGCAATGGCTTGCGCAGCGCCCGTCATGGTGTTCTTCTGCAATCGTCTTGCGGCAAGCATGGGCACGGAAAGCATCGGCGCAGGCATTATGCCGGGACTTACGCTTATGGTCATCGTCATATTTATCACCATAATCGTGTCCTTTGCTTCAACCTGTATATCCAGAGAAGGTTCGAGTTTCTATCACACGAAGGTCATTCCCGTAAGTTACACGAATCAGATTCTCGTCAAATTTATTCTGTATTCTCTCACGGGCACGATTTCGGTTGCTCTTTGCTGTGCGCTTTCGGGCGGCTATTACACGAGCGACGCAGGCAAACATCTGCTCACTCCGCTTGACAGCGGCGCGATTTTCGGAATAGCTGAAATGCTCGTCATAAGCCTTACCTGCCTTAGCATGATTGCGGACATCAAATCACCGACGTTCAACGTGTCGGGCGACGGCGAACTCGTGTCGGCAAACAAAAACGTCGCACTTGCGATGATAGTGGGTATCGTCGTTGCGATTGCGTACGGTTTGTTTGCGATGATATTCAGTTTCCTGCCGCTCACGATAGGAAGCGTCACGATTATACAACGCGGAGATATGAACAGAATTTATCTCATATTGAGCATTGTGTCCATAGTTTTGCTTGCAGGTTCGCTTGCGGGGCTGTTTGTCAATCTCAACAAGCGTTATCAGAAGATAATTCCGTAAGGAGAGAATGCGATGAAAAAAGTTATGGTCGGTATTCTCATCCTTATCCCGATTCTGATTTTGTTTATCGTCGCAATGGTGTCAAGCATCATATCCATGCAAGCGTGGATAAGCGTTGAAGATATACAACTTACGGAAAAGTGGTCGGAACGTACCGCCGAAAACATCTCTCTGTCGCTTGACGGCATTCAGGGAAAACCGATAAGCATTTACGATTACGTAAACGTCAAGGTGCTTCCCGAAAAGGCGAACAAGTACACGATAGAGTGGAAAATCGACGGCAACGTTACCTATACGGACGAAGAATATCAGGAAAAATACGAAGCCTACGTGCGCGAAATCTCGGCTTTGAAATCCGAACTCGAAGCGGAATATCCCGTGTTTTCGACAAACGAGAGACGCGAGGCATACAATCAGGCAAAAATCAAATATCCCGACGATTCTGCGAAAATCATCGACGATATGGCAAAATCGCTCGTAGGGATAATGTCTCCCGCAGTCTCTTTCGTGAGCGAAGACGAATTTGACGTAGATTCCAACTCGACGGGCAAATTTATCGTTTCGTCGTACTGCAATTTCACGGTTAAAGTGGTTGCGGAAAACGTTTCGAAAACTTTGTCTGTGTCGGTTGTGGGCGACAACGTCGAAAGAGTGACGATCGGCAACATAAACGACGAAGACAACAATATTTCCGTCGGCGAGTCTAAACGTCTCGTGCCGAATTATACTCCGATTGACAGCATCGTCAATTATACGATATGGCACAGCGACAACGAAGAAGTAGCAACCGTTGACCAGAACGGTGTTGTCAGAGCTTTGAAAGCAGGCAGTGCAAACATCACGATGCAAGCAAGCGTTCATTCAAGCGAACGCGGAGAAATCAGATATATCACTAGCGGCGCGTACGTCGTAAACGTGACTGCAAACGGCGCAAGCACGAAATACGGCAAAACGTTGTACACCGCAAAGAAATCGTTCACTCTCGAAGAACTCGGATTGCCTTTAGGCGCAGTGGCGGCGGAAGGTTGTACGATTGAAGAGAATGCGGTGACGATGACTGCCGATAAAGCGGTGGTTAGCACCGAAAACGGAAACTTCGAGATTTACTCTGTCGAAGAAAACGCAATCGCAATCGCAAACGCAAGTTTCTTTGAAAACAAAGAAAACGGTTACGTTCTCGCAGTGGGCGAGCATACTCTCAAACTCGTCGTGGTATTTGCAGACGAACTTGCACTCGGAAGACCGTCCGACGTTGAATGGACTTCGTCGGATACCGACGTGGCGACGGTAAACGCAAACGGCGAAGTCAAAGGTTTGTCAAACGGCGTCGTGGTGATAACTGCGACGGACGGCAACGGAATGAGTGCTTCCATAACTCTCAAAGTGAGAAACAAACTCTCGTCCATTCAACTTCGTACGTCCGATTCGTCTTTGGCGGTGGGCGTTGCAAAAGAGACTGTGTTTGCAAGCGAAAGATACGTTGACGTCTCAACAGGCGGCAGTAAAGTCGCAAACAGCGTGAATATCGTCGTTCAGGGCGAACCGAGAGACGCAACCGAAGCGCAACTTGCCGAGTTTTACGATTCATACGTGTTTGAAATCGTTTCGGGCGGAGAATACGCACACTTCGACGAGACCGTCGCAAACAGACTCGTGTTCGATTCCGCACTCGAAGGCAAAGGCAAACAAAATATCGTCGTGCGTGTGAGCGCGCGCTATCCCAAACACGAAGGCGTGAGCAAATTCACCACAGAAGAAGTGACGATAAAGGCTATATACGGCGTGAGCGTCTCAAACATCGACGAATTGCTCAAAGCGGTGAAGGACCAGAAAGAATACGCCTACAAAGAAGGCAACTTTATCCCTGCAAAGACCACTTTCGAGCACGTCAACGGCGAAGATAACTATATAGTGCAAGAGAACGAAAGTTCGAAATACAACTATGCTATTTGTCTCACCGACAACTGCGCGTACAAAGTCGAATACGACGAAAACGAAAACGTCAAAACCATAGGGGACGGAGACGGTCGCGCGCAATTCTACGGAGACCTTTACGGCAACAATAAGATGATTTCCGCAATCACGGGACAGGTGAATCACCAACTCGTGCGCATTTCGTGGAGCAACGTGACTTTCTCAAACGTCATTCTTCGCGCAAACTCGCACCCCGAAGATAAGGAAATCAGCAGTGCGCAGGACACGAAATCGTTCAAAGGCGATTTGGTCATCATCGGCAGCGACGTGCACTGGGACTTTTACAGGGTAGTGAACGTCAAGTTCGAGTACTGCATTATGGAAAACGCGGTGAGTGCGCTCTCTTTCCGTAATAACGATCTGGAACTTACGGGCTGCATAATTCGCAACTTGCTTTCCGCAGGTATGGTCGTGCCGCAACGCATGTTCTACAGGGACTCCGACAATACGTATCATCCGTATTATTCGCACATCAAGATACACAATCTCGTGTTCTCCAACACGCTCGGATCGCTTATGGCGGCAACTTACGAAAAGTTTGCGGTGAAACCGACTTCGGACGGCAAAGGCGAGTATCGTTTCGTGCCCGGCGACGAAGAAGCAAACTATGCGTACGTCATGGAAAACTTCTACGAAAAGGGCATAAACACCGAGATTGAACAAACGGGCTTTATGGAAGCGTACAACTGGCAGGACGTCGGCAACGCGTCTTTGTTCAGCACGGGCGACGCAAGTTACGACGAGATTATCAAGCAGGCAAGCGGAAGCGTGTTGAGAAACAACAGTGCTTTTGCAAACTATCGCTACGTCGACAAAGACAACAACTGCTGGTTGCACGTCGCGTTCGTGGTTGCCGGCGTGTCGTTTGACGGCACGGGTATGTACACCGAAGTGCCGAGCATGAAAGTCACTCTTTCGGACAAAGACTCTTACTATACGCTCGACACACGCACGATAAAGAAAGAAAGCAAAGACTTCTTCGGAATCGCAGGCGAAACGATACTCGGAAGCATTCCGATTTTCGTCTACGGGTATCCGAACACAGCAAAGATAACGCCGTATTCTACCTATCAGATAAACTCCGCGTTTATCGACAGAATGCACGGCTAAGGAGCGACTTATGAAGAAAGTAATGATAGGAATTCTTATACTTATCCCCATTCTCATTCTGGTGATAGTCGCGCTCGTTTCAAGCATAGTATCCATTCAGGCATGGATAAGTGTAGAAGACATTCAGTTGAGATACAAAGGCACGGAAAACGTTGCCGAAAACATATCTTTCAACTTTGAAAACGTTGCGAACAAGACGATAAATCTTTACGATTACATAGACGTCAAGGTCTTGCCCGACAAAGCAAACAACTACACTGTCGAGTGGCATATCACGGGTGACGTCGTTTACACAGACGACGAGTATCAGACAAAATACGAGAAGTACAAGCAAGACTTGTCCGCATTGAAAGCGGAACTCGAAGCGGAATATCCCGATTTTTCAGATGCCGAGCGCAAGAGTGCGTACAACACGGCAAAATCGAGATACGGCGAAGACTCGGTTAAGATTATCTCCGCAATGGCGGACGCGCTTTTGACGAGAGTTTATCCCGCCGCTTGCATGGTTGACGACTCGGACAACGAAACGGCGTCAAACTCTACCGCAAAAATGATAATCGGCTCGTACTGCAACTTCACGATAAACGTCGTTGCCGAAAACGTGTCAAAGACGCTCAACGTTTCCGTTGTCGGTGACAACGTGGAGAGAGTCGCGATAGGCAACCTTAACGGCGAAGACAACAACATCGCAGTGGGCGATTCAAAACGTCTTGTGCCGAACTATACGCCTATTGACAGTATCGTCAATCACACGATATGGCACAGCGACAACGAAGAAGTCGCAACCGTTGACCAAAACGGCGTCGTCAGTGCAAAAAGCGCAGGCACTGCAAACATCACCGTGCAGGCAAGCGTGCACTCGAGCGAGCAAGGCACAATTCAATATATAACGAGCGGCGCATACACCGTCAACGTCACGGCAAACGGCGCAAGCCGCAAATACGGACAAACGCTTTATACGGCAAGAACGGCGCTCACAATCGAAGAACTCGGCATAGATTCCGACGTAACAGCGGTTGAAGGCTGCACGATTCTTGACGGTATAGTCACCGTCACGAGCGATAAAGCGGTGATTGCAACCGCAAACGGAAACTTCGAGATTTACTCGGTAGCACCCGAAGCAATCGTCATCGAAAACGCAGACTTTTTCGCAAACAAGACCGACGGATACGTTCTTGCGGTCGGAGAGCATACGCTCAAACTCAGAGCGATATACGCCGACGAACTTTCAAACGGCAATCTCGGCGTTGTGGAATGGACTTCGTCGGATACGGACGTTGCAACCGTAAACGAAAGCGGTGAAGTCAAAGGCGTTGCAAACGGCAGAGTCGTTATAACCGCAAAATACGGCTCGGAGCAAACCAGCATAGAACTTAACGTCCAAAGCAAACTTGCGTCAATTCAACTGCGCACGTCAAACGGCGCACTTGCCGTAGGGCTTGCAAGAGAAACTGTTTTTGCAAGCGAGAGATACGCAAACGACGCTTTTGAAAAGGAAGCGAATTTTGTGAGAATCGTCGTTCAGGGCGAGCCGAAAGACGCAACCGAAAGCGAACTTGCGGCGTTCTACGCATCTTACAGGTTTGAAATCGTTTCGGGCGGAGAGTACGCACACTTCGACGAGACCGTCGCAAACAAACTCGTGTTCGATTCCACACTCGAAGGCAAAGGCAAGCAAAGCATAGTCGTACGCGTGAGCGCGCGCTATCCTAAATACGAAGGCATCAGCAAATTCACGACGGAAGAAGTGACGATAAAGGCAATCTACGGCGTTGCCGTCACAAATATCGCGGAACTTCGCAACGCAACGACATATCAGGACGAATACGCTCACAAAGAAGGCAACAATCTCGGTGAAGAGATGACGTATGATTTCCATACCGATGGCGGAAGATATTTCGTATACAATCGTCTAGGTTCAAAAATGACGTATGCAATATGTCTTGAAGGCAACGTTGCAATGGAAAAGAATCCTGACGGAACCGCAGCGGTTACGGCAAATTATAACAATCGAATTCGCGTCTATGGCGATTTTTACGGAAACAATCATATGTTTTCTGCGCTAAAAGGACAAGTTGAAGCCCATTTGCTTACGTTCTCTTGGCCGAATATTACGGTATCGAACGTTGTGTTGAGAGCAAACGATCTCGGCGACGATCAAGAAATAAGCAATGCGGACGATACGCAAGATTTTAAGGGCGAAACGGCAGCCGTTGAAGATTTGGATTGTTCGAAGTATCATATGAAAGGAATCAGAGTCGAATATTCGATATTTGAAAACGGGCAAAAGGCACTTACGACTTTCAATGCGGAACTCGTCGTCGACGGATGCATAATGCGCAATTTTAAGTCGTGCGGAATGTACGTGCCGCAACGTATGTACTGGAAAGACGAAGAACAAGGTTTTGCGATATTCTACTCCAACATCACGTTCAACAACTTCACGGCATCCAACTTGCTCGGCTCGCTTATGTCCACTTGCTATGAGAGATATACGATAACCGAATTGCAGGAATACGTCGATGAAAACGGCAAAACCGCAAAGAAGAGTTTTGGCAGATTTGTACGAGACGACCTTGATGCAAACGAGCAGTATTTCATGGAAAATCTGTATTCTAAGGGCATCAATCTTGTCATAAGACAAACGGGATTCTTCAATATTTACAACTGGCAGGACGTTGACAACGCAAAACTTATCGACGTCGGCGACGATTCGCTCAATCAAACCGTAGGCTCGATGTGCGGAGAACTCATAAGACAAAACTCCATTTTCACCACCTATCGCTATGAAGGCAAAGGCGACGACGCAGGCAAATGCTGGTTCCATATGGCGTTTGTATGTACGGGCATATCGGCAGGAGAAGGTATTTTCACCGAAAAGACCTATCTTGACTTTACGGCGGAATCCGACGACATTCATTCGTTGAAGACGAGCGACATCAAGCCCGAAGGCAGCGGCGTTCCGCTTCTTGCGGCAAACATCGTCAAGAATCTTTCCGTTCAGATTTTCGGATACGCCAACACGAATCCGATTACGCCGTATTCGACGTATCAGATAAACGCTGCGTTTATCGACAAACTGCACTAAGCAGTGAAGAATTGTGAAAAAGCCACGCTTAATCGATTAAGCGTGGCTTTTTTAGGAACGAGAGTGCAAATACAACTTGTTTACAAAAGACGTATTTGATGATATAATTTTTTCAAAGAAATATATACGTAGACAGAAATATTCACGAAGGATAAATAATATGAACGACAAAGGTCAAAAATTGGGACTGGTGCTCGAAGGCGGCGGAGTCAAGGGCGCGTATCAGGTGGGGGTGCTTCTTGCCATACGCGAACTCGGCGTCGAATTTGACGGTGTCACGGGAACGTCGATAGGCGCAATCAACGGCGCGTTGTATCTCGAAGGCGGATACGACAAGTTGCTCGACGTGTGGAAACAAATCAAAACCAACACGGTTTTTGCGCTCACAGACGAAGAAATAGAATCCATACACAATCTCGATTTGACGCCGGCAATTATAAAAGTCGTCAGAGAAAAGAGATTGAAAATGATAAAAATGCTCGAAGCGTCTTACAAACAGTCGCAGGAGTTTTTTGAGAATCTCGTCAACGAAGATGACATAAGGGCAAGCAAAAAAGACTTCGGTCTCGTGACTTTCGACATATCCGAATTCAAACCGTTTGAACAGATGATGAGCGGCATAGAACAAGGAAAACTCGTCGATTACATAATAGCGTCGGCAACGTTTCCGATTTTTCCGCCGAAAGAAATCGGCGACAGCAAGTATATAGACGGCGGCGTGTACGACAATATGCCCATCAATCTGCTTGCAAGAAACGGATACGACAAGATGCTCGTCATCCGCACAAACGTCATGGACAAAGCCCCCAAACGCAAAATCGAGCGCGGAGACATAGACCTGTTCTTCATTGCGCCGAGCGTGGATTTAGGGCCTGCAATGGCGTTTTCGTCGCGCAGAGTGCACGATTTTATGCAAAGCGGATACGACGACGCAAAACGACTTATGGACGAAGGTTTGAAAGAGTTTTTGCTCGGTTAAACCGAAAAATATGCGACAACTCGCAAAACGGTGAATATATGGCACAAAACAAAATTTTATTGCTTGACTCAAACTCGCTTATGCACAGAGCCTATCACGCGCTTCCCAATCTCAAATCGAGTACGGGGCTTTATACCGGCGCGATTTACGGCTTTTTGAGCATACTTCTGAGACTTATAAAAGAGCAGAAGCCGACGCATATCGCTGCGGCGTTCGACTTGCACGGTCCGACTTTCCGTCACGAAATGTTCAAGGACTACAAGGCGACGAGAAAGCCTATGGACGAAGAACTTCGTCAGCAGGTCGAACCGCTCAAACAACTCATAACCGCTATGGGAATCAAAATCGTGAGTCTGCAAGGCTATGAAGGCGACGACATTCTCGGCACGCTTTCAAAGCGTTTTGACGACGAGTGCATAATCGTGACGGGAGACAGGGACTCTTTCCAACTCGTCAGCCCCACGACAAAAGTGTTCTGGACGAAGAAGGGCGTTAGCGACATAGAAGTGTACGACGAAGAACGCCTTTTGCAAGACGGATTCACCGTGTCGCAATTCATCGACTACAAGGCACTTCGCGGCGATACGTCGGACAACGTACCGGGCATTGCGGGGGTTGGTGAAAAGA
>CALGEU010000271.1 GCA_937881285.1 uncultured Clostridia bacterium
AGTCGTTATGGTTGTTGTGCTGATCGCATCTCTCACCACCGCTACTTACGCTTGGATTACTGAGTCTAGCACGGTTATGATTGACTCAATTGATTTTGCAGTAGGTGCAGGTGCGGATTTAATTATTGGCGTTCACAAAGATAATTCTTTGAAAAAAGATGCTGTATATTCTGATTTCCGTAGCGGAAGCACTACATATACATCTGGTTCGACGTTTGCAGATGCTGGAACTTGGGAAGGAACTGAAGCTCTTGGTAGTAATATTGATTTCAATGGGCTTGATTTGAAATCAATATCTAAGGCTGTTGGTACTGGCAAGTTCACCGGAACCAAAGGTGGAACATGGACAAAGGGTGAAAATGGGAATTCTTTCACTGACGGTACCGGACTTAACGGTTCTGCAGATGATAAATTTACCTATGCAAACTATGTCACTGGTATGATAAAAGCAGAAGGCTCCGCGGGAACATATTTTGCAAATTCTGTTGACACTGCATGGAAACAATTTGATTATCTTGATGTTGTAATAGGTGTTCAAGCAACAAAATCAAATCTTCAATCAATGACATGTTATGTCACAGTTAATCCAACTTCTGGATCTATAATCGGAATGAATGCTGCAATTCACGTTGCTTATGAAGTTGTAAAACCGGGTGCCGAATCTGCAAACACTTTAACCGATAAAGATATTTATGAAGGATATTCATTTAAACAACTCAACACTGCTGTTACCAATGAAACTTACAATGCGGCGAAAACGGCAGCTAAAGATACTGGCAAGAACACTTTGAAATGCCTTGGCGGAAGTGAAACTGTTGAACTTTCAGCAGGAGCAATGACTTTGGCAATCGAACTAGATAAATTGACAGGAGAAGAAGTTATCGACATGGACGGAATTTACCAAATTCATCTCGTTGTTTATGTTGCCGGCTTTGATACTGATTGTCAAGAAGGTGCAAAAGGTGTTGGATCTACTATTTATGTCACATTTGCTGGTACAGCAAAAGAAGCATAATTTCATTTTTAGTAAAAAATACGGCTCGGAAGAGCCGTATTTTTTTGCGTTTTAGGCAAATTTGACAATTCTCCAAATTATGCTATAATTTTTTTATTAGCTTCATCAAATGGGGGTGGGATTGATTTTATGACTGAAGTCAACAAAAAACAGCATTATGTACAAAAAGCTGTTTTGAAAAAATTTTCACACAACAAAGGAAAACAAAAGTGCATAACGATATTGAATTTGAAACAGCAAAAAATTTATGACAATAACATAAATGATGTGTTTTTTGAAAATTGGTTTTATAATTTTGAGAATAGCGATAATGTATTGATTATTGAAAATGAACTCAAGGAAAAAATCGAAGATCCAATGAGTGATATTATCAATCGTCTTGAACAATGCTGCTATGCTGAATTTACAATCACTAGACAAGAACTTGAAACAATCAAAAAGTATATTTTGGTGCAATTGTATCGCAATAAGAAAAATCAACTACACTATGGCAACGAAATTGACAAATGGAAACAAGAGATTTTATATATCTTGCAAACGCCATTTGACGAACTTCTGAAATCAAACAAACCGTTTGTGGGTGTATTTAACTTCGCATGGGATATGTATCGTTCATTTATGATGATTGTTCGCACAAGGAACGAGTTTTGTATAAATGATATGGGATATACCACAGAAAGAGTTTTTGGATATGACAATTATATTTTCTTTCCGTTTTCGCCACAGTATGCACTTTTGCAAGTAAGTCCCGAATGGAAACTATATAAGCAGCATGGGGGTGAACCACCAAGGTATTCACCTATTTTGACAAAGTACTTAGCTTTGCCTACGACTTGTTACGTTAATCGAACAAAAATAAGCACTAATAATGATATTTGGGAAAATAGGGATAAAAACGACAAGTATACTTATCAGATTTTTGATATTTCAAACGAAGACACCTATTATTTAAATACACTCACACTCAATGAAACTTTAAATATAATCGGTGTTCATGACGTGAACTTACTGTCTGGTAGCATAATTGAATTTCAAAAACGTGCAAAGTGTGGTGGTGCAAAACACAACTATGATTGGTTTGAAGATGCACTGAAAACATGTTATGAAAAAAATGATAAAAACCACAGAACATAAAATTTGTATTACAACAAGATTAAAAAAATACGGCTCAATTGAGCCGTATTTTTTAAAATTGTCTGCATCAATCCAATTATTTAAGTTCGAGTTGTTTCCAACTTGCATCTGCAGTCCAGTCTGCTGCACAGCCATCAAATTCAAGCGAAATTGTAGCCCCAGTGCCAGTAGCATTGTCTACACAGTCTCTAATATCATATCCGTTGATAAACATTTTTATGCTAAATGCTGTAACATTTCCAGTTGTGGAAAGCACACTTTCAGATTTGTCATCTATCATGAAATAGAAAACAACCTTATTGTCTGTAGCTCCAGTAGCTGTTGTTGTGTCAAAGTGAATACTCTCACCAAAAATATCGCCTTCATAACTCTTATCACCAACAGTGATTTCCGCATAAAGTGCCGTAACCATACCCATGTATGTTTGACCAGTCGGAATAGTTACAGTTATCTTTGCATATGTACCATATACATCTGCTTGAGCAGCTCTAATTCCGAGAGCAAAATCAATTACATCGGTTTTAGTCTTATCTTCGTCTTTTGCTGCGTCGGATTCACCATTTATGCGTGCTTTCACCAAAGCTCCTAATTCTTCATAAGATGAACCAGATGCTTTGTAAAAAACATTTGCTTTAGTATAAGCTTGATCCATTGTATCACCACTTTTAGAAGTGCCGACACCTGCAGTAACATCAAGCGAAATTCCAGTGCTTAACAAGTTACCAAGTCCTTCATATTGACCAGTTGCGAGTTCGCCAGCTGCATCAAATGTTATCTCACCACTCTTATAATCTGTAACATTAGCTCCAGTTGCAGATGATTTGCGCATACCGATTTGGACTTTAGAAGATGCACCAACTGACATAGAAATGTCATCAATTTTTGCAGTAGCGCTAGAATTAAACCAAGCGTAAGTAGCGGTGGTGAGAGATGCGATCAGCACAACAACCATAAC
>CALGEU010000272.1 GCA_937881285.1 uncultured Clostridia bacterium
AAAGGAGTTCCGCAAGTTTTTCGCTGACCATATTTTCGACTTTGGGGCGCACTTCGGGGTTGCCGAGTTTGCCTTTGGTCTGTCCTTCGAACTGCACGTTCTGCATCTTGACGGTTATGACCGCAACCATACCTTCTCTGAAATCTTCGCCGAGAAGGTTTGCTTGCTTTTCTTTGAGAATATTGTTTTTGCGCGCGTAGTCGTTGAACACTTTTGTTATCGCGCTCTTAAAACCGACTTCGTGCGTGCCGCCGTCCGCGGTGGGAATGTTGTTTACGTAGGAATAAATGTTTTCGCTGTAACCTTCGGTGTGCTGAATTGCAACCGCAACTTCGAAATGCGGTTCTTTCGCTTCCACGTAAAGGGGCTTGTCGTAAAGCACGGTTCTGCCTTCATTGAGATATTGCACATAGTCGGCAATTCCGCCCTTGTAGCAGAACGTATCGTGTTTGCCGGTGCCGCCGTCGAGAGCCACGCGCAAATCGTCGATGATTATCGTCACGCCCTTGTTGAGATACGCAACGTCGCGCATACGCTCCTGTATCACGGAATAATCGAATTTTTCTTTGCCGAAAACTCTCTCGTCGGGTTTGAACTTGACGGAAGTGCCGGTGCCTTTCACCTTACCGATGACGGTGAGCGGAGTTTTCACGACGCCGCTTTTTACTTTGCCGTTGCCCACTTGCGGAGACCAAAATTCCGCACGATAAAGATTGCCGTCTCTCTTGACGTCAACCGTGAGCCACTCGGAAAGTGCGTTCGTGACGGACGCGCCGACTCCGTGCAGACCGCCCGAATAGTTGTACTGTCCGTTGTCGAATTTCGCGCCTGCGTGCAACTGCGTGAAAACAACTTCCACTCCGCTGATTTTGAGTTTGGGGTGTTTGTCAACGGGGATACCGCGTCCGTTGTCGCTGACTCTTGCAACGTTGTCGTCCAAAAGTTCGATGCGGACGGTGTCGCCGAAGCCGTTTGCCACTTCGTCGATACAGTTGTCGATAATCTCCCAAAGGATATGATGCATACCCTTGCTTCCCGTCGTGCCGATGTACATACCGGGACGTTTTCTGACGGCGTCGAGACCTTCCAGAATGTGAATGTCTCCCGCCTTGTAAGTGTAGTCTTGATTTGCCATAAATACCTACGTAAAGTAATAATATATTTATTTTAGCACAATATATAGATTTTTTCAAGGAAATGGAAAGATTAAAAACACAAAAAAAAGCATAAAAAAACTTTTGCATGAAAAGATTTCGTCGCGTACTTTAATGCAACATTACCCCTTCCCTTCGGGCTTGTCCGACTACGGCGTTTGCGTGGCAATCCGCCTTGTTCGCTTTGGCTACAATCCGTCCACTGGA
>CALGEU010000273.1 GCA_937881285.1 uncultured Clostridia bacterium
AACAAAACACGCACTTTATGTGCGTGTTTTGCGTTTGTAAACGTTTTGTTTTGTCAAATCAAAGTTTATCGTTGTATTTGAGAATTTGGACGAGCGCGTATATTCTGTCAAGGTCGTCCTTGTTGAAATAGTCTATCGTGATACGGCCTTTCTGGTCGTTGCCGACAAGTTTGACTTTAGTTGCGAAAACGCGTTTCATATCGCCGACGAATTCTTTAAGTTCCAATGACAACGCCTTGTCCGTTCTCGGTCCAGACGGAATCGCTTTTCTTGTGAAATACAGTCTTACGCGGTTTTCAAGGTCACGGACGGAGAGTTTGTTGTCGCAGGCTTGTTTTGCAAGCGTGACGAGATATTCTTTGTCGTCGATAGAGATAAGTGTTCTTGCGTGTCCCGGTGAGAGTTTTCCTTCTCTTACGAGTTCGGTCACTTCGTCGGGGAGTTGCAAAAGTCTCAAAGTGTTGGTGACGTACGGACGTGATTTGCCGATACGCACCGCGACTTCTTCTTGCGTGAGACCGTGATTGTCCATGAGTTCACGCATACCTTCCGCCGCTTCGATTGCGTTTAGGTCTTCTCTGTGCAGGTTTTCGATGAGCGAAATCTCTTGTATTTGTTGCGGAGTGAATTCTCTGATGATTGCAGGCACTTTTTTGAGTCCTGCAAGCATGCTTGCTCTGAAACGACGTTCGCCTGCGATGATGAGATATCTTCCGCCTTCCGTTTTTACGAGAAGAAGGGGTTGCAAAACGCCGTACGTTGCAATGGAAGTTGCCATTTCGCGCAAACTGTCTTCGTCGAATGTTTTTCTCGGCTGATTCGGGTTGCGGTCGATGAGAGAAATGTCAATCTCCTGCGCTTGCACGTCACCGTCAATGTCAACTCTGACGTTTTCTTCGTTGTCGTTGAAAAGAGCATTCAAGCCTTTTGCACCAAGGCCGCCTTTTGTGTTTGCCATACTTCACTCCTTGATAAATTTTGATATAAACTCGTTTGCAAGCGCGTTGTATGCAATCGCACCTGCGCATTTGTCGTCATATAAAGCAATGGGTTTTCCGTTGCTCGGGGCTTCTGCAAGCCGTACGTTGCGTGGAATTTTCGTCTCGAAAACTTCCTTTCCGAACAGTTTTTTTATTTCGCTTTCGACGTCTCTTGACAACTTGCTTCGTCCCGTGTACATCGTCAGCACCACGCCGTATACGGTGAGAGAATCGTTGAGATGCCTTTTTGCAAGTCGCACGGTATTGAGAAGTTGATTCATGCCTTCGAGTGCCAGATATTCGCATTGAAGCGGAATTATCACTCCGTCTGCGGCGCATAGTGCGTTGACAAGAAGCATGTTTATCGACGGTGCGCAATCTATAAAGACAAAATCGTAATCCGATTTCACTCCGTCAAGCACGTCTTTGAGCACGTATTCTTTTCTTTGCACTCCGACGAGTTCTTTGTCGAGCGCGCAAAGGTCGAGTGACGACGGAATAAAGTCAAGACCGTCTATCTCGCTTTTGAAAATGCACTTCGATACGTCGTGTCCGCACATTGCGGCGTATACCGAATTTTGTATTTTTTTGTCGAATATTCCGAGCGAACTCGTCGCGTTGGCTTGCGCATCGAAGTCAACGAGCAAAATTTTGTATCCGTCAAGGGCTAAATAGGCTGCGAGATTGACGCAAGTGGTCGTTTTGCCTACGCCGCCCTTCTGGTTGGAAAACGCAACGATTTTTGCCATAAATAAAGTGTAACACAACTATTGATTTTTTTCAATTGCGTTTCACAAAAAAGTTTCACACAAATTGCATTATTATGTAAAAACGGTTTTTCAAGAAGCCGTTAAAACTCGGCG
>CALGEU010000274.1 GCA_937881285.1 uncultured Clostridia bacterium
AGCACCGACTCGGTGCTTTTTTGCGCTATATTATATATAAATATAACTATTTACTCGCAATATTTCAAAATCGTTTGACAAAATGCGTGCGTTTTGATAAATTAGATGTCGAGCCGCTCGAAAGTGGTTTTTAAGTCAATCAAAAGATTGCACCTATGTCGGCGAGACTGGTTAGAGGAGGTAAAACAATGTACGCAATAGTTGAATGTGGCGGCAAGCAATACAAAGTCGAGAAAGACATGCTCGTCAAGGTCGAGAAAATCGATGCCGAAATCGGTGATGTGGTCGAACTCAAAACTCTCATGCTTGTTGACGACAACGGCAACGTAAAAGCGGGCGCAGACGCAAACGGCGTGAAGGTCAGTGCAAAAGTCAACGCACAAGACAAATTCCCCAAAGTCTACGTTTTCCATTACAAAGCCAAGAAGAACATCAGAAAGCGTCAAGGTCATCGTCAACCGTATACCGAGTTGAAGATTGTTTCAATCGAAGGTTAAGCGATGGTCAAGGTTAAGTTCTCAACGGTGGACGGCAAGTTCGTGGGCGTCGAATGCTCGGGACATTGCGAATACGGCGATGAAGGCGAAGATATCGTTTGCGCCGCATTATCGTCCGTGATACAGACTGCGGTTCTCGGAATTATGCACATAGTCGGAGTGAACATAGCGTATGAAACCGATCCAAAAGACGGTTATCTGTACGCAATGCTTCCAAAATCTATGTCAAAGTCGCAAGAACACGACGCAGACGTCATTTTGAGAACGGCTTATCTAGGGGCGTCCGATCTCTATGAAAACTTTTCGGACTATATATCATTGGAGGTAGAATAATTATGTTTATGAATATACAATTGTTCGCTCATAAAAAAGGTACGGGTTCTTCTCACAACGGTCGTGACAGTGAGTCAAAGAGACTTGGACCGAAGCGCGCTGACGGTCAATTCGTTCTCGCAGGCAACATTCTCGTTCGCCAACGCGGCACGAAATATCATCCGGGCAACAACGTTTCCATCGGCAAAGACGATACGTTGTTCGCACTCATCGACGGCGTCGTGAAATTTGAGCGTGTTGGAAAAGACAAAAAACAAGTTTCTGTTTACGCACAAGAGCAATAATCAATCCCGCCCGATAACAAATCGGGCGGTTTTTCTATTCTGTGGCAATTTTCGCTTTTGACGAGTTTTGTCGCAATGCGAGAGAAAAAATGCGTTCGCACGCGCGGGCGTACGATTTATTGATAAATCGGGTTGTTATATAATAATATTTAATATATGGCACTCAACGAGTTTACGATTAAGAAAACGGAAACGTTCGACGTCGGGCAAACGCTCGATTGCGGACAGGTTTTCCGCTACGTTTTTGACGGCGAAGAGTACAAAGTGCACGCAAAAAATCACGTGGCATATATCCGTGAAAACGGAGACGAATACGTCGTGCGCTGTGACGATAAGGAGTTTTTTGAAAAATACTTCGATTTTGACACCGATTACGCGGCGATACAAGCCAAAGTCGACGATTGCGAGTTTATGCACGAAGCAATCGAGTTCGGCAAGGGTATACATATTCTCAGACAAGACCCCGTCGAAGCGATTTTTTCTTTCATCATCTCGCAAAACAACCATATTCCGCGCATAAAAGGCATTATCGAGCGCATTTGCAATTCGCTCGGCGACGATATGGGCGATTATCACGCTTTTCCGAGCGTTGAAAAACTCGCAAGCGCAGGCGTTGACTTTTATAAGAACATCGGTGCAGGGTATAGGGCAGAGTATCTCGACAGAGTTGCAAAGACTCTCGTCGGCACTGACGTGAACGAGTGGAGCGCGCTTCCCACTGACGAATTGCGCAAAAAACTTTTGGCATTGCACGGCGTGGGACGTAAAGTCGCGGATTGTGCTTTGTTGTTCGGATTCGGAAAATTTGACGTCTTTCCCGTCGATACGTGGATAAAAAAGATATACGAAGACGAGTATAACGTGCAGGACGCTGAAAAAATGTCCGAAATTTTGGTGAAAAGATACCAAAACTACGCAGGTTTTGCACAGCAATGGGCGTTTTATTACAAAAGAGTGAAAAAAGTATAGACAAATCGCCAAATATGTATTAAAATAGGTTTATCAATATAAAATGTATAGTTCAAGTCCGCTTTTTGTGACTTGGAAGAGGAGAGAAAGATTATGGCAGCAACAAAAAAATACGTTGTTCTTGCAGACATCGAAAGCGTCAGAGTTCCTTTCAGCGTATTCGCATCCGCACTTGAAGAACTTTCACGCATCGGCGAAATTGCAGCGTGCAAATTCTACGGATATTCCGCAAAACGTACCAAAGATTACGGCGAATTCATTCAGGAAAACAGTTACGACGCACTTTCCGCACTTCCCAAGAAGAGAAAGGGTAAACTCGACCTTCGCCAAGTCATCGACGCGGCAAGACTTGCACAGTTCCCCAACATCGACGGTTTCTTCCTTATCTACGGCAACGGTGACATCACTCCGCTCATTGCATACCTTAAGGCATACGGCAAAGACGTCGTCGCAG
>CALGEU010000275.1 GCA_937881285.1 uncultured Clostridia bacterium
TTCTCGCGTACGCTCGCGATAAGATTGCCGAAAACGTTCGTCATTTTGAAAGTCTCAGTTTCACGACGCATTCGTCAAACTTTTTTCCGCGCTCCGCGTAACTTTCGTATTCGTCGAAACTCTTGCTTGCAGGTGAAAACAAAACGGTATCCGCGCACCTTTTCACCGCTTCGTCGTATGCGCCGTTGAGCGCAGATTGCAAATCGCCGTAACGGTCTATGTCTTTATACCCGACCTTTCTCGCGCTATGCAAAATCTCGTCTGCGTTTTCTCCGACGGTCGCTATGTATTTTACGTTGCTCGGCAGATTTTCAAAAAACGGGTCGAAGTCTTCGCTTCCAAGTTGTCCGCCGAGTATCAGCGCGCACTCGCACACACACCCGAGCGCGCTCTTGCACGAAGACACGTTGGTGGCTTTCGAGTCGTTGTAAATTTTCACTCCGTTCACTATCGCGGACAAAGTGCGTCTGTACTTCGGTTTTGCAAAATCGGTGATTGCCGAAGCCGTGCAAAACGCAGATATGCCTTTTTCCATACACACCGCGACGGTTGCAAGCACGTTTTGAAGTTCGTCTCCTGCAAAATCCACGTCTTCGAGCGCGACTATCGGCTGACCTTTGTAGCACGCAAACCCCGACGAAATATACGCTCCGTTCGAGACGACTTTCTTTGTGCTGAACGGAATTTTCTCGGAAATCGCTTCTTGCACCATTTCACACACTCTTTCGTCGTCCGCATTGTATACGAGTTTGTCGCTTTCGCTCTGATAGCGGAATATATTCGCCTTTGCGTTCTGATAATTTTGCATGGTTTTATGCCGCGATAAGTGGTCGGGTTCTACGTTGAGAATGACCGCAATATCGGGTGAAAATCCCGCGCTGTTTTCAAGTTGAAAACTGCTTGCTTCAACGACGGCGATTTCGGTTGCGTCAAGTTTGTCGGCAATGGACGAAAACGGAGTGCCGATGTTGCCCAGTGCGTGCGCGTGCAGACCTGCGCGAGTCAAAACGGCGTTTATAAGAAGAGTCGTCGTTGTCTTGCCGTTCGTACCCGTGACCGCTATTTGCTCTGCGTCGCAATATGCGCTCGCGAGCGCGAGTTCGCTTATCACCTGCACGTTTTCAAGTCGCGCGTCGAGAAGAAAATCTTTTCCGCCGTCCACTCCGGGGCTTAACACCACCAAGTCCGCGCCGTCGAAAACGCTCTTTGAATGTGTCGCTCCCCTTGCGTTTTCATCGTCGTCGTAAACGATTGCTTTCGCGCCTTTCTCTCTTGCAAGTCCGTATGCGGAAATTCCGCTCGCGCCTGCGCCGTAAATCACCACGTTTTTGCCTATCAGTCTCATACCGTCCTTCCGAATATCAAAGTCAGCGCGCCCCCTATCATGCTCACGACGAAATATATCGTCACAATCTTGCTCTCGTGCAAACCTTTCATCTCGAGATGATGATGAAACGGCGCCATAAGGAAGATTCGCTTTTTCGTGAGTTTGAAGGAAATCACCTGCAATATAACTGATATGCTGGAAAACACGTACATTATGCCCGACGTGACAATCAAAAGCGGATTTTTTGAAAAAACCGCAACGCTCGCGCACGCCGCGCCGAGCGCAAGCGACCCCGTGTCCCCCATCATTATCTTTGCGGGAAAGCCGTTGAACACGAGATAACCCAAAAGTCCGCCGAGCATTGAAACGCAAAATACGCCGAGCGACAAAATCTCCTTTGCGTATTCGGCGTCGTTTGCGATAAGCGCGTCTTCATATATAAAATATATGAGAATCCCGAACCACAGAAAATACGCAACGGCAGTATACCCAGCAAGTCCGTCAAGACCGTCGGTGAGATTGACGGAATTCGTCGTTGCGATATACACGATTGCAACGAAGGGTATTATTCCCCATTTCATATCGAGAACGTACGCCGTGAACGGAAGATTTATCGCACTGCCGACGTCTTTCGACGCATAGACGAAATAGCCGACGATAAGCCCGAGTCCCACCTGACCGATTATCTTTTGATAGGGTTTCAGCCCGAGATTGCGCGCATATCGGATTTTTATGAAATCGTCGAGAAATCCGAGAATGCAGAATCCCAGTGTCGCGACGGCGGAAACGATTGACAGCCTTTGCCATTCGACGAGCGAAAAAACAAGTGCGGGAATCAAAAATATAAATCCGCCCATAGTCGGCGTTCCGCTCTTGCTTGCGTGTTGTTTTACGTAGCCCAAAACGGTTTGCTTTGCTTTGAGTTTGCTCATAAGTTTTATCACGAGCGGCGCAATCAGGCACGCAAAAACCGTCGAGCATATAAAATACGTCAGTAGTTTGTTAAGCGCGCTCATCTCAGTTGTCCGTATCTTGCCACGACGTCAAAATCGCTGTATGGTATCTTTTTGCCTTTAATTTCGAGATAGTTTTCGTTGCCTTTGCCTGCAAGCACGAGCGTGTCCCCTTCTTCCATTTCGGCAAGAGCGAAACGCACCGCTTCCGTGCGGTCCTGTATACACTTGAAATCTTTCACGTTTACGCCCCATTC
>CALGEU010000276.1 GCA_937881285.1 uncultured Clostridia bacterium
TTCATAAAAATTCATGGAGAAGTCGCCTAGTTTGGTCGAGGGCGCGCGACTGGAAATCGCGTAACCGTCAAAAGCGGTTCAAGAGTTCGAATCTCTTCTTCTCCGCCACCATACAAAAACCCTACTGAATAGTAGGGTTTTTGATTATCAATATTTTGCATTTTGTGAATTTCAGCACTTCATAAATTCACTTTGGATAAGAAATCGTTTATTTCAAAAATCCGTTGACAATCTTCTCTTCCGCTTCCTTTTCGGTGAGTCCGAGAGACATAAGTTTGACGAGTTGTTCGCCTGCAATCTTGCCTATTGCCGCTTCGTGGATAAGGCTTGCGTCGACGCAGTTTGCATTGAGTTCGGGTTTTGCGGTGACGGTGCCTTTGTCCATAATGATTGCGTCGCATTCGGTGTGTCCCGAACAAAGATTGTTGCCGTCTATGCAAGAGACGTATTTCTGATGCGAATCGTCTTTTGCTATTGCTCTCGACACGACGTGTGCGCCCGAATTTTTGCCGTTGAGCGTAACGTGGAATTGCGTTTCGGCATATTGTTTGCCGTGTGTAAAGATTTTTTCGTGAATAACGAGAGTTGCGCCGTCTTTGAGCGTTGCGCTCGTCTTTCTGACTGCGGAATCCACCCCTTTTATCTGCGCCGTTTCCATAGTCATAGAGCCGTTTTCGTCGATTTCGACTATAGTGGTCGGATTAAGTATTCTCTCTCCCGAGCCTTCGCCTTCACCGTAGTGCTTCTCGATATACAAAACCTTTGCGTTTTTGCCGATATGGAATGCGTGAATTCCGTCGTGTTCGCTTTTAAGTCCGCCGGCGTTGTGAATTCCGCAACCTGCGACTATCGTCACGTCTGCGCCGTCTTCGACGTAAAAATCGTTGTAAACGAGATCGTTAAGTCCTGTTTCCGTCAAAATGACGGGAATATCCACTCTTTCGCCTTTCGTGGTGGATTTAATGAAAATATCGATACCGGGTTTATCGGCTTTGGTCTGAATGTCGATATTTGCGGTCGTATTTCTACCCGCAAGTTTTCCGTTGTCGCGAATGTTGTATGCGCCCTGCGGTATTTTTTCTATATCTGCAATTTCTTTGAGCAAACTTTTTTCAACTTTTCCGAGATTCATTTTGTCACCCCCTGTGCCTTGTCGGTGAGTGCTTTGCACGCAGAACGGGCAAGAAGTTTTTGCAAAACTTCGTCCTTTGCTCCGTCCGACTTGACTTTTCCGTCGGCAATGACGACGATTCTGTCTGCAATGTCAAGTATACGCTCCTGGTGAGAGATGATGAGAATAGATCCCGAAGTCGTTTGAGACAAACGCTCGAAAACCGTGATGAGACTGTTGAAACTCCAAAGGTCGATTCCTGCTTCCGGTTCGTCGAAGACGGTAAATTTTGCTTTTCTTGCGAGCGTAACCGCAATTTCGATACGTTTGAGTTCACCGCCCGAAAGGCTTGCGTTGACTTCTCTGTCAACGTAATCGCGCGCACAGAGCCCCACTTCGGACAAATATTCGCATATCTGAGAAATGTTCAACGTTTTGCCGCTTGCGATATTTATAAGATCGGACACCGTAATGCCTTTAAATTTTACGGGTTGTTGGAATGCAAATGCAATGCCCGAATTTGCTCTGTCGGTGACGGACATATCGGTGATATCCACACCGTCGAGATATATTCTTCCGCTTGTGGGTTTGATGATGCCCATAACGAGTTTTGCAAGCGTCGACTTGCCACCGCCGTTAGGACCGGTGAACGCAATAAATCTCTCGTTCAGTTTCAAACTCACGCCTTTGATTATTTCTTTTTGCACGCCGTTTTCTTCAACAGAATAGCGCACGTCTTTAAGTTCAAGCATATAAGCCCTTCTCTTTCGTATTTTTCCGTCGAAATTATGACACCGATTTCACGTTTAGTCAAGAGTTTTTGCAAAGCAAACTTTTTGTAAACGTACAAAAGTACGACAAAAACGTAAAAAATCGACACCACTATAATTTGTGTGATTTTGGCAAAATCTTTATTGAATTAAACCACGTCAAAATTTGCTTTACGCTTGAAGTTGCACCTTGCTTATGATATACTCATATCATAAAGGGCACTGAGTCCGAAAAAAGTAAGGTAGAAAAATGAAAAGAACCG
>CALGEU010000277.1 GCA_937881285.1 uncultured Clostridia bacterium
CACATGTACAGCCCCGACAATCAATTCGGATACCGCATTTACAAGAAGCCCGAAAAGATTGCAAAAGCAATTGAAAAACTGTATACAAAAACGATAATCCCGAAAATCAACAAAGGTCTTTCCGCAACGGTCTACACCGAAGTGAGCGACGTCGAACAGGAAATGAACGGTCTTGTCACCTACGACAGACGCGTCATCAAAGTGCCTATCGACCTTATGCGCAAAATCAACGCGCAACTTGTCATCAAAGACTGAGTAAAAACACTTTCGGCGCATTCAAAAATGCGCCGAATTCAATAATCTAACCGCACAAATGAGCATAGCAGACCAAATTTTCATCAACACTTGCAGAGACATTCTCGACAACGGCATAAGCGACGAAGACTTGCCCGTACGTCCGCACTGGCTCGACGGCACGCCCGCACATACGATAAAAAAGTTTTGCATAGTCAACCGCTACGATTTGTCGAAAGAATTTCCGATAATCACACTTCGTCGCACCGCATTCAAATCGGCTATCGACGAAATCCTGTGGATATGGCAAAAAAAGAGCAACAACGTTCACGATCTCAACTCCCATATCTGGGACAGTTGGGCTGACGAAACGGGTTCAATCGGCAAAGCGTACGGCTATCAACTCGGCGTAAAGAACGTTTATCCCGAAGGCGAGTTCGACCAAGTTGACAGGGTCCTTTACGATTTGAAACACAATCCGAATTCACGCCGTATTCTCACCAATATTTACAATTTTCAGGACTTGCACGAGATGCATCTCTACCCTTGCGCGTATTCTATGACATTCAACGTCGCCGGCAACAAACTCAACGGAATACTCAATCAACGCAGTCAGGATACTCTCACGGCAAACAACTGGAACGTAGTGCAATATGCGGTGCTTCTTCACATGTTCGCGCAAGTGAGCGGTCTCGAAGTGGGCGAATTCGTGCACGTAATAAGCGACGCTCACATTTATGACAGACACGTGCCGATTGTCGAAGAAATATTACAAAATCCGCAATACCCTGCTCCTACGTTCAAAATGAACAAGGACGTGAAGAATTTCTACGACTTCACCGTTGACGATTTCGAACTCGAAAACTATCAATACACGAAACTTGAAAAGAAAATCGAAGTGGCAATCTGATGAAAACGATATTTGCAGTTGACAACAAATGGGGGCTCGGCAAGAAAAACGACTTGCTGTTCAATCTCAAAGCGGATATGCGCCATTTCGTCGAGCATACGCGCGGCAAAGTGGTTGTTATGGGCAGCAACACACTTTTGTCCTTTCCGGGCGGCATGCCCCTTAAAAACCGCGTAAACGTCGTGCTAAATCCAAACGGCACAGACGATGACGCAAATACAAAGGGCTACGTTCTCGTGCGCTCTCTCGACGAATTGTTTGCCGCAATCAAGCAATACGACCAAGACAACGTTTACGTCGTTGGCGGAGCGATGATGTATCACACGCTTCTTCCCTATTGCAAAACGGCATACGTAACGAAAGTCGACGCAGACGGCGGCGCGGAAGTCTTCCACGACAATCTCGACGAACTTGAAAACTGGCA
>CALGEU010000278.1 GCA_937881285.1 uncultured Clostridia bacterium
AAAAAATGACCTGCAATCGCAAGTCGTTTTTTATTTTCGCTTTTGTTTAATCAATCAATACACTTTCAACGCCTTTGCGGTGCGCGGGTCGAGTTCGTAAACGAAATTCTTGTCTTCGTCGCCGTGGAAGTCGCTTCCGCCCGTCGGCAAAAGTCTGTGCGTTTTCATGAGTGCTTCGAACTTTTGCATATCCTGCGCGTTGTGCGACGGATAGTTGAGTTCGAGTCCGTCAAGACCGAATTGTTTCAAGCCGCCGAGAAGCAAATCCAGCCGCTTGTCGAGAAGATATTTTTTCGGGTGCGCGACGGACGCGAATCCGCCGTATTTTTTGATAAGTTGAACGGCGGCAACGGGTGTGAGACGTTTTGCTTCGCAATATGCCTTTCCGGTTGTTCCGAGATACTTTTCAAACACTTCGTTTATGTCGCGGCAATAGCCTTTTTTGACTATCTCGCGCGCCATATTCATACGCCCGAGTCCGTCGCTTGCAAAGTCAACGTCTATGTCGATTCCGAGTGACACGAGTTTTTTGCCTATCTCGATATTGCGCTGTCTGCGCATATCCTTGACGTATGCAAGTTCTTGCACAAAATCGGGGTTTTTGTAGTCGATATTGTATCCTAAAACGTGTATTTCGCAAGTTGAATAGGTGGAAAGTTCGATTCCGCCGACAAATTTTATGCCGACTTTTTTCGCTTCTTCCCTGCCTTCGTCAAGACCTGCGACGCTGTCGTGGTCGGTGATTGCCATGACGTCGAGACCTTTTTCTTTTGCCCAACGCACAACCTGCGTGGGGGTCTTCGAGCCGTCGCTTCTCGTGGTGTGAATGTGCAGATCAGCCTTCATATATTTCGTCTTCCTTAAACGAGATTTCGTCGTCTCCGATGCTGCCGATAAGTTGATCCATATCAGGGCCTTTATCATCGGAAATACTGTTTATTTTGTTGAGTTTTTTGCCTATAATCATCGTGCGTTTTTCAGCGTTTTCAAGCGTCTTGCGCACTCCGTCGATTTTGTCTCCCGTCTGTTGCAAAAGTTTCGTAAACATTGCGAAATCGGTCATGAAACCTTGCAAGAGTTTGCCGATTTCCGTGCTGCGTTTTTCAATCGCAACGCTCTTGAAGCCCATTTGCAGACTGTTGAGAAGCGCGGCAATCGTAGTCGGTCCGCACACCACGATGCGATATTTGTTCTGTATGTCTTCAACGAGACCTTCTCGTCTCAACACTTCGGCGTACAAACTCTCGGTGGGCAGATACATAATTGCAAAATCGGTGGTTTTGGGCGGCGCGATATATTTATCGCGTATGCTCATCGCTTCCGCTTTCACGCGCTGTGCGAGTGCTTTGCTTGCGCTCTCCACTCCGTCCGGGTCTCCCTTTTCGGACGCTTCCACAAGGCGCGCATAGTCTTCGACCGGAAACTTTGCGTCAACGGGCAGCCACACTTCTTCGTCCGTCTTGCCCGGCATACGAATGACAAAATCAACCATATCTTCGCTTCCGCGTCTTATGCGCACCTGTTTTGCATATTGCTCGGGTGCAAGGATTTGAGAAAGAAGACTTTCAAGCGAAACTTCCCCCCACGTGCCGCGCGTTTTTACGTTCTTGAAAATGCGGTTAAGGTCGTTGACGCCCGTCTGCAAATTCTGCAATTCGCCGAACGTACGATTGATTTCTTCAAGCCTGTCGTTGACGATTTTGAAAGATTGATTGAAACGCTGTTCGAGCGTCGCGCTCAATTTTTCGTCTACGGTCTGACGCATTTTGTCAAGTTGAACGGCGTTGTCCTGCTTCATTTCCTTTATGCTTTCGGCATTTGCAAGGCGCAAATCGGATATACTTTTTGCAGTCGATTGCTTTACGTCGGCAAGTCCTTGCTGGGTGGATTGTGCCGCGGCGGCAAGAGCCTGTTGCGTGGATTGCGTGACGCTTGCAAGACCTTGTTGCGTTGAAACGGCAAATCTGTCCATGCGTTCGCCGAGCGCAGAAATGCTGTTCGCTTGCGCGTTTATCGCGCCCGTAATCATCATATTGTTGACTTTTATGGAATTTTCGACGTCGTTTTTCAGTCTTTCGTTCTCCGCACGCACGTCTTCCATACGCACGCTTTGAGCGTCAGAAACTCCGCTTCTTTTTTTCAAATCTAGCACGAGCAGCACAATTGCAATCAATGCAAGCGCCGCGCTTATTGCCCCGATAACGTACAATCCCGTCATATCGTTGCCCCCTTTATATTTATCTTTCGAGTTTTTTATTTTGATTTTTCGATTTTCCTTGCAGCATATGCAAGTGCCTTCTCTCTGTCGTCGAGCGACGGTTCGAGTGCGGTGTCACGCAAAAGCGATTTGAGAATTTCGCCGCATTGCGCCCCTTTTGCACCGAGCGCAAGCAAATCGTTTCCGTCGATTTTCAAGTCTTTCACGCAAAGCGGAAGATTCTTTTCTTTCACTTCGAGCCACGCTTTGCGCACGCGGTTTTCTCTTGTGATTTCACCTGCGCTTGCAATCGCGTCCGCGTCCATAAGACAAAGCAAATCGTCTATATACAGCGCGTTTTTCACGCAGAACGCGCGCAACTTGCTCTCCGACGTATTGCCGTTGATGTCGACCATGTGAAGAGACACGAGTTTGCTCATTCTTTCTATTTCGACATTTGAAAACTTCAGTCTTTCGGCAATCGCACGCACCATTTTTTCACCGACGACGTCGTGAAAATGCATGTTGCCGTCTTCTTTCATACACGGTGCTTTTCCCACGTCGTGCAGAAGTGACGCCCACCTGATATTAGGCGGTGCGACTTCAAAGGCTTTCACGCTGTGCGTATACGCTTCGTAAAGGTGATATTTCTTCGGCTGTTGCAGACCTTTCAGGGCGGCAAGTTCGGGCAATATCAAATCGACAAGTCCCAAATCGTCGAGCATTTCAAGCCCTTTGACGTGCGCGCCTTTGAGCTTCAGTTCGGGATGTTTCGTGTCCGCAATGAAAATTTTGCAAAGTTCGTCTCTTATGCGTTCTCGGGCAAGGTCGCCCACTCTCCAAGCGTTTTTCTTTGCGACTTCGTAGGTTTCTTTTTCAACGTCGAAGCCGAGTTCGCTTGCAAATCGCACCATACGCAAAATGCGCAAACCGTCCGCTTCAAACACCGCGTTCGGTTCGGCAGCCGTGGAAATAATTTTGTTTTTTATATCTTCTTTTCCGTCGAGCAAATCGACGATTTCGCCCGTGAGAATATCTTTGTAAAGCGCGTTGCACTTAAAGTCTCTTCGTCTTGCGTCAAGCGACATATCCGACGTAAACGTAACGTCGTCGGGCGAGTGTTTTCCGCTTGCCCGGTCATAACTGTCCGTGCGAAAAGTCGTATATTCGACGCAAAAATCGCCAGACGATATATGCACCGTCCCCATACGCAGATTTTTTGTCGAAACGACAAAACCTGTGTTTAACAACATCTTTTTGACGGTTTCAACGTCGAGTTGTGCGCATACGTCAACGTCATAGCAGTTCACGCCGAGCAATTCGTCTCTCACGCAACCGCCCACTTCGTACAGCGTCGCGGCAGGCGAAAAATAAGTTGCCAGTCTTTTGAGTTTTTGCTCGTCAACCGCCATACACTTCGGGGGCAAGAACGCAAACGTCCTTGAA
>CALGEU010000279.1 GCA_937881285.1 uncultured Clostridia bacterium
TGAATCTCACCGCAACGGAATATAAAATCCTTGCGCTTCTTATGAAATCCCCGGGTCGCGTTTTCACGAAAATGCAGATATACGAAGAAGTCAACGGCGACTATTACGCAACAGACGACAACACCATGATGGTGCATATATCCAATCTCAGAGACAAGATAGAACAAGACCCGAAAAACCCAAGATACATAAAGACCGTGCGTGGTCTCGGATATAAGATTGAAAGACAATAAAACCGCACAACAAGACGTTTACGACGTCAAAAACGACACGCAAAGTGTCGATTGTGAAAATTGCGCGCAAAAATGCGGGCAGTTTTCCGATGCGGATAAAAACGCGTACAGAGCACGGAAAAAAGAAAAACGAGCACACAAAAACGCAAAACTCGAGAAGGGAAGTTTCGTTTCTCTTCTCGTTCGCAGTTTCGTGTCTTTTTCGCTTATTATAATTCTCGGCGTCGTTGCGATTTTTTCTATCGTCAGTTGGGCGGTCAACGACGCGACGAAGACAATCGGAGAAAAGACAATCGTCGACTATACGGGAGAACTCGTGCAAGGCAAATATTCGTCTGTTCCTTCAACGAGATTGTTCGGCAAAAACGGCTGGCTCGATATTGTGGATACGAAAGGCAATATCGTGTATTCCACTCGCTCAAACGAGAATAAATACAGTGCGGGTGAGTTGGACGCAATCCAGAAATTCGACAGGAACAACACGCTCACCGTTCACGAATTCAAAATGGTGGACGACAAATACTATTGCCTTATCACCAAAACTTTCGACGACGAGACGGGAACGCGACAAGAGCAGTTTATGCTTCTTGACTACAATCACAACGTAATCGAGCATACGATACCCACCAACAAAGACAAATATTCCGACCTTGAATTCGAACTTTTGACGTACGATGCGACGCACGACGGGGAGACGTTGAACAAAATTACGTTCACGGCGCAGGACGGCAATTCGTATTATGCGGTCTTTCTCAACGCAAACGAGCGCGGAACGGTCGGCGTATACGTGTTCGTGATTATCGTGGTGCTTGCAATCGTCGCGCTGTTTGCACTCGTGATGTTCCTTTACATCAAATATCTCAACAAGCACGTTCAAAAACCGCTCGTTGCCATGACGGGAGCAATGTCGTCTCTTGCCGGCAACAACTACCACACGCACGTGGACTATAAAGGTTCAAAAGAGTTTGAGCAACTTTGCGACGCATTCAACGAAATGGTGGACTTGCTCGGCGCAAGCGAAAAACAAAGAGTTGCGCTCGAACAAGACAAACAGCGTATGCTTGCAGGGCTTTCGCACGATTTGAAAACGCCTATAACCATAATTCAAGGTTTTGCAAAGGCGATAACCGACGGACTCGTGAGCGAGCAGGACAAGCAGAAGTATTTGCAGATTATACTTGCAAAATCTTCGCAGATGAGCGACCTTATCAATCAGTTCTACGAATATAACAAACTGGAACACCCCGATTTTGCACTTGAAAAGAAACCGCTCGACGTGTCGGAAATCGTGCGTACGTTCCTTGCGAATATATACGACGAATTCGATTTGCGCGGCTATAATCTCGACACGGAGATAACCGAAGAACCACTGATTTGCGACGTTGACGAACAGAATCTGTTGAGAGTGTTTGAAAATCTCACGGGCAATTTCTTCAAATATACACCCAAAGGAACGACGCTTTGCGTGGAAGCGGAAAAGGACGGCGATTTTGCGCTTGTGAGAGTTTTGGACAACGGACCGGGCATAACGGACGACGACATATTCGAAGCGTTCGTCGTGGGTGAGAAGTCCCGAAACA
>CALGEU010000280.1 GCA_937881285.1 uncultured Clostridia bacterium
TTGTACATTAGGGTTGCCGTTAGCGTGGCTCTTTCTTGTTCTTCATCTATTTATCACATTTTTTTTGTAATTAATAATGAATAATTATGGAAAGCGAAGCCTTATCCGAAAGCCCATTCGAAGCGTCCTTGTACACGGAATATGCAACTTCAAAGACGGAATACGAGCCGCAACGGCGGCGAGCAAATAAGCGCCGAGCAAAACGGATAGTACGAGCGACTGCGCCGTGTTGTTGCGGAGCCGGCGCACAAAGCGTGGTGGCATAACAAGGAGACGATACTTTTCTATGCGAGTGCCGACTGTCTTCCCCGCGAGCGACGGATAGTTTTATAGAGAAAGCACTCTATACGAGTGGTGGAAGAAATACCGGCGCGGACCGGAAAGATGGGGCAATTCTATTTAGAGTACACGCCGAAAAAACATTGTAGAGCCATGAATTATCCAAGCATTATACAGTGAAGGGCAAGATAGTTGACCACTCGGTGACAAGTTTATCAAGAGAATATGTGGCGTTTGCCGGGCTTGTAGACGGCAAAACTTCCGTGATTTCGGCAAGGTCGGGATGATATTTGACGAGATAGTTGAAAGACGCTTTGCCGTTGCAGAATATGCGCTCGATTTTCGTTCCGCTCAAAATTTTTTCTATGTCGGCAGGTATGACGTTGTATATTGCAGAATCCTTGCTCGATTCTATATCGCATTCTTCCACGCTGTCATACAATGCTATATCGTGGCGGATAAGAGCGGCTGATTTTTCGAATTTTGACATAGACGTGAAATCTTCGTCGAAAAGACGAGAAAGCACCCGCCAAAAGCGATTTTGCGGGTGCATATAATAGAAGTCGTTTTCCACCGATTTGATTGACGGAACGCTGCCGAGAATGAGTATTCTCGCGTTTTCGCTCGTCACTGCGGGGAATGGATGTTTGACGTGTCTCAACATTATTTTACGATAAACACCTTGGTTTGGTGTTTTTCAAGCACGGCGTTGACTTTGCCGTCCGTCGTTGCGGTCTGACCGCTCCATTGCTCTTTGAGCGAATACTCGGACTTCTTTTGCATTGCGACGTATTCGTCGTTTGCAAGTGTGTTCAAATCGAACTTACAGGATTTTGCGTGAGAAGTTTTGTTGAAGAAACACACTGCGACAGATCCGTCTGCAAGCGGTTTTGCAAGCACGTCCACTGCGCCTTTTCTGACGCGTTTGGCTTGTTTTGCGAGCGGGTCTTGGTTGATTGCGATCATATTGCGATTGGTGACGATGCTCTTGACCTGATCTGACATATTCCTTAAATCGTTGCCGAGAATAAGGGGAGCGTTCATCATGCACCAAAGCGAGAAGTGCGACACGTTTTGATTGTACGACAGTTTGCCGTTGCCGACTTCAAGCATATCGGGGTCGTTGTAGTGGCCCTTGCTTGCGTACGGATAGAGTTTGACGGTGTGTTCGTATATGAGTTTAATCCACCACCACCAAGGACGAATATCCGGCGTCGTGCGCCACAGATTGCCTGCTTTTGCGCCCCAGTTGTACGGTTTGCCCCATCCCCATTCGCATATCGAGAAAACGATGGGCTTTTCTTTTTGTTTGCGCTCTTTTGCGACTCTTGCGCTTGCTTTTTGAAGAGCCTTGCCCATGCGGATATACTGATACATTTCGCTGTCGGCGTTGCTAGTGACCGGATTGAAAAGTTTTATGACGTTTCTTCCTTGTTTCAGGCGCACGATGACTTGGAAACGCGCGGTGACGTTTGGAGTTTTTTGCGGCGGGAATAGGATTTCGTATTCTTCGCCGTCGTTGATTTTTGCAACGAGATATTTTTCGTATCCGCCTTTTTTCTTGATGTTTATCGTCAGCACGTATTCGCCGTCTTCGTCGACTTCGATATTGTTGTATGTGATTGCGCCCTGATTTGCGTCAAGCCCCGAAACGTAACTGCCGGTGGGGAGTTTTGTGTCCGTCATAAAGCGAGCAAGTCCCGAAAGCACGGCGTTGTGCACCGAATACTCCATCGGATGTCCGTCGAATTGCGACACGCTCACGCTGTACACGAGCGGTGCGTATCTTGAAATGGGGATATGATGGCAATAGTCGTATTTGAAATACTCCACGCCCCATTTTGCAAGCGTGTATGCGTCGAATTGCTCTCTGCCGAGACTTGCGGGCAGGTCTTCGCACGTAAGAGTGCCGTTTGAAGTGTATGCGCCGAGTTTCAAGCCGAGTTTGTTGACTTCTTTGACGAGATATTCTATGCCGTGCGGAAACGTTTCGTAGTCACCCACGAGTTCGCCGTTTTCGTCTCTTAGAGAAGACTGCCAGCAGTCGTCGAGATTTATGTAATTGTAACCTGCGTCGATAAGCCCTTTATCTTTCATCGCCTGCGCGGTTTCGAGTATGAGTTTTTCGTTTATGCGGTTGCGGAAAGTGTTCCAACTTGACCAACCCATAGGGGGAGTGAGCGCGACGCCGTTGTCGAAGTCGTCAAGATTGGGCTTAACGCTCGTAGGACGTTTTTTCGTGAAAAGACTGCGGATATAGCAGAAAGGACACATGTTGTTTCGTTTCATAGTATCACCTTGTCAATTATTTCAGTTTCATATTTTTGGAGCGCATTTTAGCGTCCAGACGGTCGAAACGCTTTTCGATGTTTTCGCCGTGTTCTATCTTGATTTGATTCATCATTGCCACAAATCCGACGTAAAGCACAGTGAGAATCGCGCATATTGCAAGCATCGCCTTGCCCATTTCCCAGGTGATGTGATTGTCGAGATTAAAGAACGTGCGGATAATCTGAACGATGTCTATCGTCTTTCCACCTATTTCGACGTTTATGGACAGGAAATATACTCCCACGAAAATGAACACCATAAGCAGATACACGAAAAGATTGAGCGCGATAAGCATTTTTGACTTGTTGATTTTATGCTTTTTGCGTTCTTTCTTTTCTTTTTTAGGCTTTTGTTTTCTGTCTTTTGTCCCTATGACTTGCATTGCGACGCCGTTTTGCAAGGAGTCTTTTCTTTCCTGCTCGTCAAAATCGCTCATATTCGCTTTTTCGGCTTGTTGCGCCGCCTTTTCGCGCTCTTTCATAAGGTCGCTTATTCCGAAGAACGACGACCAACTGGAAAGTTTTGTGGGCAACGAAACCTTGAAAAGAAGAAGGAATCCCACGAACGTGATGACCCAAATAAACACCGTCTGAGACTGTGCGTCGGTGAGATTAGTAAGGAAGAATCTGTTGCAGAGTATGACGGCAATCGCGCCGAGCATAACCGTTATTCCGCCAGGCAATGCGTTTGACAGCACCTTTGGCAAGAATCTGCCCGTAACTCTGTCCGCATTAGGTTCGAGAGCAAGCACGACGGACGGCATGCCTATCGTCACCGCGCCCATAATCGTGAGATTTTGCGGAGTGAAGGGAAGGGGCACGGTTACAACCATAAACAACAGCGCAAGCAGCGTGTTGTACACGGTTTTCATGATATAAAGGGCGGCGGAACGTTCGAGATTGTTTATCGAACGTCTGCCTTCGGCAACAACTCTCGGCATCGAAGAGAAATTGCTGTCGAGAAGAACGAGCGAACTCACGTTCTTTGCCGCGTCCGAACCCGACGCCATAGCAACCGAGCAATCCGCTTCTTTGAGCGCAAGCACGTCGTTTACGCCGTCTCCGGTCATCGCGACGGTGTGTCCCGCCTTTTTGAGTGCTTTCACGAGCATAAGTTTTTGGTCGGGAAGGACTCTGCCGAAAATGGTGTATTTCGTTGCCGCTTCGTACACTTCTTCTTCGGTTTTGAGAGTTGACATATCGATTATGTTGTCGCAATCTTCAAGGCCTGCGCGCATAGCAACTGCACGCACGGTTTCGGGATTGTCGCCCGATATGACTTTGACAGTAACGCCTTCTTGCTTAAAAAATCTCAAAGTATCGGGGGCTTCGGCTCTTATTTTGTCCGTGATATAAACGAAACTTTCAAGTTTCAGTCCGCTTGGCAACTCCGAGTCGTTAAACTTGTTTTTAGATGAAGCCACGACCATGACGCGATAGCCTTTCTGTGCCATTTCGTCGGTGGTTTTTTCAAGTGCTTTAGTCTTCTTTTTGAACACGAATTCGGGTGCGCCTATTACGTATGACACGCCGTCTATTCTTGCGCCGCTCCATTTGCGAGCGGAAGAGAAGGGAACGGTCTGTTCGACGTTGCCCGATGTTTGTAAATCCGATACGAACGCACGCAATGCGTTTATCGTTGCGTTGTTGTCTTCAAGTGCGCTCGTAACGTTCTTTATAATCTGTTTTATCTGCGCTTCGTCGCGGTTTTTGACGGGTTCTATGGAGTTTACGTCCATAGTGCCTTCGGTGATAGTGCCGGTTTTATCGAGACAAAGCACGTCGACGCGCGCGAGCGTTTCTATGCAATACAGGTCTTGCGCCAGCGTTTTGTGCCTTGAAAGACGAATTACGCTCACGCAGAACACCGTTGACGAGAGTGCGACGAGTCCCGAAGGTATCATGCCGATGAGCGTTGCCACCGTGCCCAAAACCGTCGTTGAAAGATATTGATTTATTCTGTAACCGAAAAGCGTCGTTATGATTTTCTCGCTTTGTTCGGGATTTTGTTGCACGAAATATTTCACACAAAACAGAATAACGCCCATAGGCACGATGATGCTTGCCATAACTTTGACGATAAACATCAAAGAACGCCAGATTTCGCTGTTCGGTTTCTTGAAATATTTTGCGCCTGCGCTGATTTTCGTTGCGAAATTGTCCATTCCGACGTGTTCGACCTGTGCTTTTGCGTTGCCCGACACGACGAAACTTCCCGACATAACCTTGTCACCGACGTTTTTGAGTATTGCGTCGGGTTCGCCCGTTATTAGACTTTCGTTCACTTCGACGCTTCCTTCCACGATGAAAGAGTCCGCACAAATCTGGCTGCCGCTTGCAAGCACCGTTATATCGTCAAGCACGATGTCTTTCACCGCGATTTCGGTCTGTTCGCCGTCGCGTATAACAATCGTTTTCGGGGCTGAGATGAGTGACAATTTGTCAATCGTGCGTTTTGCGCGCAATTCCTGGAATATGCCGACCAGTGCGTTGAAAATTATAAGTATCAGAAAACCGAAATTGCCTAAAATAGTGAGAATGTTTTCGCTGGAATCGATGAAAAAGCAAATCAACACCGCAAGCACGATGAAAACGAAATTGAAAAACGTCACGATGTTTTCGCGCAGTATTTGTGCCACGCTTTTCGTTTTGACGTTCTGGTCGCCGTTGACTTTTCCGCTCGTCACACGTTCCTGCACTTCGGCGGCGGTCAGTCCTTTCTCCTTGTCGGTGGTTATGATTTCGCATTCGACGAATTGCGTTTCGTTTTCGCTTGCTACATCGATTGCGTTTTTTGTGTTCTCGTCCATTTATTCCCCTAAATATTGTTCGTGTACGCTCACGTGCGCACGCGCATACTTTATATAAATTTAGTATAACAATATGTTTATGGAAATTCAACAAAAAAGTTGAGTTTTTGTGCGCTTTTGCATGAAAAAGGGCATAATCGGGCAAAACCGAGCGTATATTTTGCGTATGAAAAGAAAAATTTCGTTGACAATCATATCAATCGTTATGTTGTGTATGGCAATATTCTCTTTGTGCGCCTGCAACAAGAAAGGAAACGAACAAAAGAGCGACAACGTGTCTCGCACCACTTCCGAATACTACGCAGGCGAAAGTGCCGACTTCGCCGTAACCATAGAAAAGGGCAGACGCGAGCGTACGTTCATTGCCGACGGCGTTGCAACCGACGTCGTGGATTTTTGCGATATAACCGTTGTTCCGCTCAAAACCAACGACTTAAAACAAATTTCTTACGTCGTATCTGCCGATGACAAGACCTTGTCGGGCACTATTGACGGCGGCACGTACGGAGAATTTTGCACTTCAATTTTTCTCGACTTCGTCCCCAAAACAGTCACAATAACCGTCGGTGACAAAAACGACGAAATAGATATGTCGTCCGTTCTTGACGGAGCACTCACCGCCGACGACGTCATCAACATCGCAAAAACCGAGTTCAAAGACAAACTCGACGCCGAATACGCCCAAGGCAAGCCCGAGCGAGAGATATATCTCAAACTCATCACCGCCGACCGCACGTCCTACTACTATTACGTTTCTTTCATCGGAGACGGAGTCGATTACTGGGCGATGTTGGTTGAGCCGAAGACTGGTGCCATTATCACCCAAAA
>CALGEU010000281.1 GCA_937881285.1 uncultured Clostridia bacterium
GAAATCGACAAGGTCGTCATGGGAATCGGCGTCAATCTATATGAAAAAGACGGCGGTTTCGACGAAGAAATAAAGGATAAAGCCTGCGCAGTCGCGGACGGGGTCGAAAATGCGGCAAACAGAATCGTTGCGGCGATAGTGAACGAGATACGAGAATTGATTGAAAATTTCGATAAAGAATATATCGTGGCAAAATACAGACGACTTTCGATGCTTATCGGCAAGAAAATCGAAGTTTGCAAAGACGAAAATTCGGCTGTTGAAGCGTTTGCGGTCGATATAGACGAAAACTGCGGACTTATCGTGAGATACGGGGACGGAAAAGAAGAGAATCTGCGAATCGGAGAAGTGAAAATTTTATGTTGAAAACTCGCTCTAAAGCAATGTCGAGAACGTTGAGACTCGTCAGAATAGCAATATTTCTCGCGCTGATTATAGTCGGTGCGTTCGTCAAATTTCCTATAGGCATAGTGCCCGTTTCCATGCAGTTTGCATTCTGCATGTTCGCAGGGCTTATGCTCGGCGGAACGGATGCGTTTTTCTGCATACTCATATACATAATAATGGGACTTGCGGGAATTCCCGTATTCACGGCAGGCGGCGGCATTTTTTACGTGTTGCAACCGACGTTCGGATATATTCTCGGATTCTTGATAGGCGCACCCGTATGCGGATACGTCGCAAGGGGATTCAAAAACACCGCTCGTCCGAACATCTGGCGTATGCTTGCAGGTGCGTTCTGCGCTCTTGCGATATGCTACTCGGTGGGCGTGATGTATATGTATCTGATGCTCAACTTCTACGTCGGCACGGCAATGTCCATGTCAAAGGCGTGGATGGCAGGCTGTGCGGTGTTTCTGCCCACGGACGCAACGTGGTGCGTGGTGTGCTCGCTCGTTACGTTTGCAGTCATGAAACGTATAAACCCGATGCCGTCTTCGAGAAAATTCTCGGACGAATACGTCAGAGAAACCGTATAATAATCTGAAAAGGAGTGCTTATGTCAAGGATTTTTAAGTCGAGCGACGCGCTTATAGGCAATACGCCGCTTCTTGAATTGTCACATATCGAAAAAGAATACGATTTGCAGGCAAAAGTGCTTGCGAAACTCGAATATTTCAACCCGGCAGGCTCGGTCAAGGACAGAGTCGCAAGAGCGATTATCGACGATGCCGAAAGCAAAGGCTTGCTCAAAAACGGCGCGACCATAATCGAAGCGACGTCGGGAAACACGGGCATAGGTCTTGCTTGCGTGGGATGTGCTCGCGGCTATAAAGTCGTCATAGTAATGCCGGAAACCATGTCGATAGAACGCCGAAAACTCATGGCTGCGTACGGTGCGACGCTTGTTCTCACCGAAGGCGCAAAAGGCATGAAGGGCGCAATCGCAAAGGCAAACGAACTGCACGAACAGATAGACGGAAGCATACTCGCTGGACAGTTTGTAAATCCTGCAAATCCGAAGGCGCATTATGAGACGACCGCGCCCGAAATATGGCAAGACACAGACGGAAACGTTGACGTTTTCGTGGCAGGCGTCGGCACGGGCGGAACGATAACGGGTGTCGGAAGATACCTTAAAGAAAAGAACCCGAACGTGAAAATCGTGGCAGTCGAACCGTTTTCTTCTCCCGTTTTGTCAAAAGGCGTGAGCGGTGCGCACAAAATTCAGGGCATAGGCGCAGGTTTTGTCCCCGACGTTCTCGATACGAGCGTTTACGATGAAGTGATTGCGGTAGAAGACGAAGACGCGTTTGAAACGGCAAGAGAAGTCGGCAAAAAGGAAGGCGTACTTGTCGGCATATCGTCGGGCGCGGCACTTTTCGGCGCATTGCAAGTCGCAAAACGTCCCGAGTACGCAGGTAAAAACATAGTCGTTCTTTTGCCCGATACAGGCGATAGATATTTGTCAACGACATTGTTTGAATGATGTGTCGTCAGTGTTCAAATATTGATTTGATAAAAAATACAAGTTTTGAAACACAAAAGCACCGAGCAATCGGTGCTTTTTTTATGTGGTGTTTTGTGAAATAAACCGTTTATTTCAATTTGCTTTTGCCTTTATTTAACAGGTTTTTTGTTTGGGGGGACGTCACTTTGGGAACTTCGTTCGATAGTGTCTGTTACAAATGGGGTGTCAGTCGCGGACGTAGAGTTGAGTTTGCGCAGGGGCGGAGTTTTTCTTGTTGTTGACGAAAAACAGCACAAGCGTAACCGCAAGAGTTATAAGTTCGGCGGCGGGAGTTGCGAGCCAAAGTCCCGTCATATCCCATAGGTGAGCAAACAGGAAGGCAAGCGGAATGACCGCTACGACACCGCGCATAAGTGTGACGATTTGGGCAAAGAAACCTTTGTTTGACGCAGCAAAATAGCACGAGAAGAGAAGATTGAAGCCCGAAAACAGCACGGATATGAAGTATAGGCGTATGCCGACGGTTGCGATGTCCTGCACTTCTGGCGCGCCTTTCTGGTTGAAAATGCCTGATATGCCGTTTGCGCCGAAGAATAACGCGACGTAAATTATCGCAGCGGTGCAAGCCATGGTTATAAGTGCGTATTTAAGTACTTTGCGGATTTTCTTGTGGTCGCTTTCGCCGTAACTGAAACTTATCATCGGTTGAGTGCCCGACGATATGCCGTTGAAAATCGCGTTTGTGACGTAGTACACGTTGACGATTATGCCGTATGCCGCAACTGCGACCGTTCCGCCGATTGAGTCGAAGAGTTTGTTGAATATCAAAAGCACGACGCCGAATGCGAATTCCGCAATGAAAGACGCAAGGCCGAGCCTTGCAATATCTCCGACCGTGCGGAAACTGAATTTCGTTTTCGTAAGTTTGAAAGTATTCTTTTTGCGGATAAAGAACAGCGAGAGTATGAGTATGCTCACAATCGGGGAAAATCCCGTGGCAAGAGCCGCACCGAGCATACCGAGTTTTGCGGGGAAGATGAGAACGTAGTCGAAAACTATGTTGAAAAGATTGCCCGAAAGCGTCGCAATCATGGCAAGTCTCGGACCGCCGTCGTTGCGGACGAAGTTTTGGAAGACGTTGCTGTACATAAAGAACGGGGCAAAGCAAAGAATGATTTGCACGTACGTTTTGCTAAGTTCGTACGTATCTCCCGTTGCGCCGAGCAAGCTCGCCACTTGTCCGTTCAAAAACGCGCCGATAAGCACGAATATCAAAGAAATCACACCGACCACTATAACTGTGTGAGTGAAGACCTTGTTGCCTTTGTCTGCGTCTTTTGCTCCTTTGTGAATGGCAAATTTCGTTGCGCCGCCCACACCGAACAGCATGCCGAGAGAAAACACCAGCGAAAACGATGGAGAAGAGAAGTTGAGTGCGGCAAGTCCCGTGTCTCCCAAATCGAGAGAAATGAAAAAAGTGTCTGCAAGAATATAGCAGGAAATACCTATCATGGCTATTACGTTTGCCGATACGTATTTTGCAAATTCTCTCAACGTTGTGTTTTTCGTCTTTTCCATATTTTCTTCAATAAAAAAGGCGTCTCGTTTACGTCTTCAAAAAGGCCTATCGACGCAAACCGACGCTCTCACCCGGCGATGAGTTATCGTTTGTTTTTCTTTATTACGATACGATTATAAGTGTATACTATGCATAAGTCAACAATTTTGTATAGAATTTATGCAATATTAAAAGGCACGGAATTTGCTCCGTGCCTTTGCTTGAAAAAAATCTTAATTAGTCTTCGTCTTCTTCGTCGCTGTCGTTATCGTCTTTTGAAAGCGTAACTTCGATTTTGTGATTAGATTTGACCGCTCTCTTTATCGGCTCGACGACGATGTAGTATGCGGGGATGAGAATGAAAACCACCCAACCCGGATGCCAAAGATTTGCGAGAAAGCCCATAAGCAAATATGCGGCAAGAACGAGAAATACTATCGGAAACTCGCTTGCGTTGCGATGAGTTATCGTGCTTGAAATTCCGCCGAGAACGAACGGAGCGAAGAAGAGAATCCAGCCCGGATGCCACAAATTGCAAAGGAATCCGATGAGAAGATACGCAATCGTTGCAAGAAGGAAAGATACGCCCCATACGCAGTCGTTGATTATTCTTGCAGTCTTGTCTTTTTCGCTGACCACGATTTTGCCGTCTGCGATTTCGACGTGCGGAGCGTCTTTGTCGCAATGCACTTCTTTGCCGTTCACGGTCGTTTTCGCACCGTCGACGTGTATGTCTCCGACGACTTTGTTCACGAGTTTTGCAATGCCGCCTTTTATGACGACTTTCGCACCGTCCTTGTCTTCGATGTGGATACCTTCTTCGTCGATATGCACTTTGTCTCCGTCGCTTTCAACGTTTACGGTTGAAGCGTCGTCGTTGTCGTCGCTTGCGGCATCTGACGTTTCGTCTTTATCGTCGCATGCGTCGCTCGCTTGTGCGGTGTAGCCGAGAAGTTCGTCAAGGCTCACGCCGTAAAGTCTTGCAAGTGCGATAAGATTGTCCGTGTCGGGAGAACTCTCCGAACGTTCCCATTTGGAAACTGCTTGGCGAGATACGTTCAGCATCTCGGCGAGTTCGTCCTGCGAGTATCCGTGTTGTTTTCTTAGTTCGTATAATCTGTTTGCTGTTTTGATGTCCATAACGTTTACCTGCCTTGTGTTTTCGTGCCTATATTGTGGCAAATCGAAGTGCGGTTGCGCCACCGATTTTGATTGTCAAATGCGCAACTATCGGTTGCATTTTTCAAAAAACACGAATTTTCAGCGTTTTTTCGGTGATTTTGAGCGATTTTTAAGCCAAAAGCACGGTCGCAAATGCGGCAATCGATTTTGAGTTTCCAAGGTCTCCGACTTGCTCGTTTGTCGTTGCGGTTATGCCGATTTTTTCGCAGGGAATGCCGAGAATTGCCGATACGTTGTTGCGCATTGCGTCGATAAACGGAGCAAGCATAGGACGTTCCGCGATTATGGCAACCGATACGTTTTGTACGCACATACCTTTTTCGGAAACTTTGTCCAGTACCGTGCGAAGAAGGTCCGCACTGTCCGCGTCGTCGTATTTTTCGTCGTCGACGGGGAAGAGATGTCCAATGTCTTTTTCTCCGATTGCGGAAAGCATAGCGTCCATAAGCGCGTGAATCGCAACGTCTCCGTCGCTGTGCGCGACGAAAGAAAACTCGCAGGGTATGAACGTTGCCATAAGTTTAATTCCGTTGCCGTTTTTGAAGCGGTGTATGTCGTAACCTATGCCGCAAAGCGGAGTTTTAAGGTCTTCTTTTGTTGTTATTTTTATGTTTTTGGGGTCACCTTCAATCATTCTCACGTCGCAAGGAGCATGTTTTTGAAGCACTGCGATGTCGTCGAGATATTCACCGTCGCACTTAGAATACGCTCTGACGATTATGTCTCTTTTTGCACAAACGGGAGTTTGCACTCTGCGGTATTCCGTTCTGTCAACGGGGTCGACGCCGAATCTTATGCACACGAGCGAGTCGGTGAGCGGAAGAAGGGGGAGAGCAACTCCGCGTTCGACCGCGCCTGCGATTACGCTGTCGATGAGTGCTTTGGAAACGTAGGGGCGCGCGCCGTCGTGCACGATTACGAAATCGCAATCGTCGTCGATTGCGCGAAGTCCGTTTTTCACGGTTTGCGTGCGAGTAAGTCCGCCGTTTGTGAGTATTATGCGAGTGTCTTCGATATGTGCGACTTCGAGTGCGTTGAGAAACTCGTCGCTGAACGACGGATGAATTGCGACGATGATTTTGCTCACTCCTTCCGTTTCGAGAAAGGGCTTTATTGCTTCTACGAGAACGCAGGAACTTTTGCAGGGAGCGAGAAGTTTGTTTTCGACTCCGTAGCGTTGGCTCGTTCCGCCTGCCGTGATGATAACGTTGATTTTCATAAGACTCCTTGTAAATTACGATTTGCGAAAAATCGCAAAATAATCTGTTTTAACTTGCTGTTTTTGCAAATAAACCGTCGTTTACGGCAAAATGCGATACATGGTTTCCGCGCTTTGCTTTGTCTGACGCTCGTCGGTGGACAGCACTTCAAACGACATCGAGTTGTTGCCGAAAGTGACGGTCACGACGTCGCCGACTTTCACTTCTTTTGCGGGCTTGACGACCTTGCCGTTGATTTCTATACGTCCGCCGTCGCACGCTTCCTGCGCCACGGTGCGCCTTTTGATAACTCTTGATACTTTCAAAAATTTGTCTATTCTCATACGAAAATTATACTATGCCGCACGC
>CALGEU010000282.1 GCA_937881285.1 uncultured Clostridia bacterium
CAAACGCTTCGTTTCTCGGTTGTTTTCCTTCAGCCCCCGGATGAAAAACACATCTAGAGCCGTGAAAATGTCTGAGTGCTTTGAGCGACTGCGTCAAATACCCGATCGAATTGTCCGCTTTTTCCTGTTCGACAGATGCAAAGTTGATAAAATACGGCGCATGTACGCTCATTTCAATGCCGTATTTGTCCGCCTGTTCTCCGATTGCTTCTGCGGTCGTATCGCTTATTCTGACGCCTTTGCCGAATGAATATTCAAAAAGGTCAAGCCCTTTGTTTTTGAGCCATTCGGGCATCTGAATCGTTGCCGAATACCCTTCTTTTGCAAAAGTTTCGTCGTGCCCTGACGGGCCGAAAGTTGCTTTATCGTAAGTCATAATGTCACCTATCTGTCGTTTTTAGCCTTGTATCTTTGCAAATTCAGCGCAATTTTGCAAAATACCGCGTATCTGTCGTTCGTCTTTTTCAAGTTGCGTTTTCAAATCGTCAACCGAATCGAATTTTGTAACGTCACGGGTGCGTTCGACAAAATAAACGATAACGTTTTTGCCGTACACGTCCCCATCGAAATCGAATATATACGTTTCAACTGACACGCTGTCGTCGTTAAACGTCGGTTTTTTGCCTACGTTTGTCATTGACTCGTATATTTTTCCTTCGATATTGCAAAAAGTCGCATAAATACCGTCTTTGAGTGCCAGTCGCAAACTGTCGGGAGCGATATTCACCGTCGGAAATCCCATTCCCGTACCTTTATGTCTTGCATGTTGAACCACTCCGCTCATGAAATACGGAACGGCAAGATGGGAGTTTAACTTCTTAACTTCACCGCTTTTTACAAGGGATTTAAGATAAGTCGTTGACAATTTTTCACCGCAAACAGTCTCAAAAGGCACTACGTTCAACACTATTCCGTGAAATTTGCAATAATTTTTCAGCATATCGACGTTTCCGCCCGCATTCTTCCCGAACGTGTAATCCGCACCTACAACAATACATTTCACGTCGAAATTGCCTGTGAGTTTGTCAAGAAAGCCTTGCGGACTTGTTGACATAAACTCTTCGTTGAATTTTGCTCCTATAACTTCGTCGAGTCCGAGTTTTTCTAAAATAAAAAGTCGATTCTCAAACGTACAGATTTGTTTATCTTTGCCAAAGAACTCATTGGGGTCGTTAGAAAAAGTCAAAAGCGCACTTTCAACACCGTTGTCTTTTGCAAATTTTTTAACATTTTCAACGAGCAAGGCGTGCCCCGTGTGAATGCAATCGAAAAACCCGAGTGCGATTGCAATCGGTTTATCGTATTTTTTTTCGAAATCAAGCACTTTAATCTTCATATCGTTATTATAGCCTTGTTTTCAATCTAAGCAATCCGTCTTCGTTTTCGCCGATTGCAATGATTTCACCTTTGAGTTTTACAAGGAATAAACCGCTCGGCATATCGTCAAACGGCAACTTTATGCCGTTGAGTACTTTTGACGCGAATTGTTCGTCAAGGTTAAAACAATCATAATCACAAAGCACGTCATCTATATTTTTCAGGTATCTAAACGGTTCTTTTTCAAATTCTTCAAGCGTCACGGCATCTTTGAATAAAAAATTGCCGCTTTGAATTCTGTTTATCGAACTCATATATCCGACCGTGCCGAGAGCGTGAGCAACGTCACGCGCAATCGAACGAATATACGTTCCGCTCGAACACGCTATCTCAAAAGCGTATTCGTTTTCGGATAAAACGTAATCTCCGTTTGCGAGATGAGCAACTCCGTCCACTGCTTCGATGAGTTTTAC
>CALGEU010000283.1 GCA_937881285.1 uncultured Clostridia bacterium
CTGCCCGGATGGTGCAACTGCACGAACAATTTCGCGCCGTGACGATGTATACGCTTGCTGAATTCGTGAAGACCTGCAATCTGATAGTCGTGGCTTGCGCCCAGTTGCGCAAACGCCGCCGCGCCGTGTTTGTCGTTGATACGGCAAATCTCGGTGATGATAAGTCCCGTGCCGCCTTTGGCGCGTTCTTCGTAATAATCCATCATCTGCTCGGTGGTGCAACCGTCAAATTGACCGAAGCCCATAAGCATAGGCGACATGACTATGCGGTTCTTAATTTCGCAAGTGCCTATCTTCATAGGCGAAAACAGCATTTTATATTCCATAATTCTCCGTTGCGAGCGCAATACGCCCTATTTTTGTTATATAAACGTATTGTAACATACAATAACCGACTTCGCAAGAGATAAATTTACAAGTTAATCAATATTGCCGTAAAACGACGAATAATTGCTCGACGAATAAATTAATTTAATGAAAAACGCCCCGAAAGGAGCGTTTCTTAGGTTTTGTTATTTATTAATTTTTACACATAGATGTTATTAGCAAAAAAATTATGTTTACCGAATGTCGTTTTGCTGTTTGAACGCTTTCACGGTGTTTTCGATGAGCATAGTCACAGTCATAGGTCCAACACCGCCCGGAACGGGAGTGATGAGCGAGCATTTCGGCGAAACCGTAGCAAAATCGACGTCTCCGCAAAGTTTGCCGTTCTCGTCTCTGTCCATGCCTACGTCTATGACAACAGCGCCTTCCTTGACCATATCTTCTTTAAGGAATTTGGCTTTGCCGATTGCAACGCACACTATATCCGCGTTTTTGGTGATTTCTCCGAGATTTTTCGTGCGGGAATGGCAAACAGTCACCGTGCAGTTTTTGTCGAGCAATAATTGCGCAAGCGGCTTTCCGACAAGATTAGAACGTCCGACTACGACTGCGTTTTTGCCTTGCAACTCAACGTCGTAATGTTCGAGCAATCTTATAACTCCCAGCGGAGTGCATGCAACGAGACTGTCTCTGCCAGTCCAAAGTCTGCCCTTTTGCGTGAAAGTGCAACCGTCAACGTCTTTTTCGGGACAAATAAGGTCTATAAGGGCAATTTCATCAAGGTGCTTGGGAAGCGGCAGTTGCAAAATCATGCCGTTTACGTCTATATTCTCGTTGAGATAACCGATAGTGCCCGCAACTTCGTCGAAAGTGCTGTTTTCGGGCAGTTTGCACAAAAACGATTTGATCCCCACTTCATCGCAAGCCTTGATTTTGTTGCGAACGTAAACTTGCGACGCAGGATCGTCCCCCACGAGAATAACCGCAAGACCAATTTGCTTGCCCGTCTGACTTTGAAGTTTTTCGACTTCCGCCTTTATATTTTCGCGCGTTTTTTGAGCAACTAGTTTACCGTCAATGATTTGCATATATCGCTCCAACTTTTTTGATATTGCCATTATACCGCCAGAAATCGCTTATTGCAAGCAATTAAAGGATAGGCATTAGTCGATTTTGCGGTTAAAACAAGCGCAAATTCGGCTGTTTTCGACATTCTAACGCACTTAAAAGAAGTTTTTATATTGCTATTGACATTTTTAATATTTTACAATATAATAAATTGAAAAAGTTTTTAGGGCGCAAACTAAGTTTGCGGAAGGATAGAATTATGAACTCTTGGGCAGTCGTTGACTGGACTACGGACGTTTGGCATTTTATAGTCAGAATGCTCATTGCCGCCGTGTGCGGATTCGTCATCGGTCTCGAACGCAAATCACGCAGTAAAGAAGCGGGTATCAGAACGCACGCCATCGTGTGTCTTGCCGCTTGTCTTTTCATGATATTGTCAAAATATCTCGCACAACCGCTCTTTTCTGATATGCCGAACAGCACGTTCACGGGTGACGCAACTCGTATTGCGTCTCAGGTCGTCACAGGCATAGGCTTTTTGGGCGCAGGTATCATCATGTACAGACGCGACGTCATGCACGGGCTCACCACTGCGGCAGGCGTATGGGCAACCGCTGCGATCGGCATGGCTCTCGGCGCAGGTTTCATCGTAACAGGCGTGAGCGCAACCGCAATCATCGTCATCTTGCAACTTATATTCCACCTTCCCGTCAAAGCCTTCACCACCCGTCATATTTCCGTTATAAGAATGCTCGTGTGGCTTGAAAACGACGAAATTCTCGATAAGATCACCGACACTCTCGGCTCGAAGAAAATCACGTCGTACAAGGTCAAACAATCGGACGGAAAAATGGTTGCAAGCGTCGAAGTTTCAACGACAGACGAATTCTCTGTCGCAAAACTTAACGAAGTCATTCGTGCTTATCCAGAACACGTTATGAGCATTGAACGAGTGGACGAATAAGAGCAAAAATCATCGCATGTTTACAAACACCGCACATTTTTGTGCGGTGTTCTTTTATTTGCTCGATTTTTGCTCTGCTTATCGCGCCGAAAATTTGCGCTATTATATCTAGCATGGACAAAACTTCACTCCGCAGTCTCGCCAAATTGTCGGCTTGATGTGAGCTTCGCGCCTTATTATCATCGCATGTTTACGAACACCGCACATTTCTGTGCGATGTTCTTTTATTTGCTCGTTTTTTGCTCTGCTTATCGCGCCGAAAATGCCATGTATTGTTCGGGTGCGGGTGTCCCGCCCAAAATTATTAATTATTCATTATTAATTATTCATTAATTAAAAAAGCACGCAATGCGTGCTTTTTTTCAATTCACTACGTTTATGGGATTGTTTTGCAAATATGCTCTGACGTTGTCGTCTGTGACATTCATAAGTCGCACTCGCGACTCGTAACTTGCCCACGCAACGTGCGGTGTGATAAGACAATTCTTTGCCGTGAGAAGCGGATTGTCCGCTTTGGGCGGTTCTGTCGACAACACGTCGAGACCAGCCCCTGCAATTCGACCTTCGTTGAGTGCGTCTGCAAGTGCTTTTTCATCGATAAGTCCGCCACGTGCCGTGTTTATAAGATATGCGGTCGGTTTGAAAAGCGCAAGAGACTTCTCGTTTATCATAAGTTTCGATTGTTCGTTTAGCGGACAATGCAGAGTGACGAAATCAGCCTTTTCAAACACTTCTTCCCTTGACACGCTGCCTTCAAACGGGGTGCGATTGTGAATGAGCAAATTCATTCCGAACGCTTTTCCGATTTGCGCAACTCGTTTGCCTATGCTTCCGTAGCCGACGATACCGAGCGTTTTTCCGTACAACTCTTGCAAAGTGCCGACGGTGTATGCAAAATCTTTCGAGTTTTGCCAAACTCCGCGATGAACGGATTCGTCGTGAGCCGCAACTTTCGACGCAAATTCGAGAATGAAAGCAACAGTCAACTGCGCAACGCTTGCCGTGCTGTAATACGGAACGTTGGACACGGTTATGCCCAAATCCCTTGCGTCTTTGACGTCAACGACGTTGTATCCCGTCGCAAGTATGGATACGAATTTCAGATTTTTGCATTGCGACATAATTTCGCGCGTGAGCACGACTTTGTTGAGAAGCACTATATCGGCGTCGACTATTCTGTTCAATACATCTTCAGGCGCGGTGCGGTCGTAATACGCAACTTCTCCGTACTTTTTGAGAAAATCGAAATTCAGTTCTTCGCCTTTGGCGTTGTATCCGTCAAGAACGACTATTTTCATACTCATTCAACCAACTTGCGCTTGTTGCCGTTGATTACGTTCAGACTGTCTTTGAGCGACTTCTCCGCACTGTCGAGAATGTTGAACGCAAGCGAGCGAGCGTCGTAATCCATTTTACGATAGTTTTCTTCCGCTTCGTGCTGCATTGCTTCCGCTTCTGCTTTTGCGCGTTTGTAGACTTCGGTCTCGGTCATGAGTTGTTTTGCCTGCTCTTCCGCCTTGTCCATTGTCTCGTTTGCATAATTCTCTGCTTTTTGGATTATGTCGTCTCTATCCTTCTTGATTTGCGTTGCTTCGCGCAAAACGAGCGGATAACTTGCTCTGAATCTCGAAATAAGGTCAAGCATAACCGCTTTGTTGATGACGATGTCGGTGTTGCTGAAAGCCGCTTTTTTTGCTTTGAGCACTTCGCTTTCGATTTCGTTGATGAGCATATCGATTGTTTCCATATTTGCGTCCCCTTTTGTGAGTTTATCTTTATCTCGCGCGCACGTATGCGCGTTTATTTATTGTTCGTTGTGCTTTATTGTTTACTATCGTTTTTTTCGTTTCTTTCGATAAAGTTTCTCTATTGCTTATTATTTATTGTCGTCGCTTCAATCATTTCAAATCCGCAAACTCTTCGGATTGAAGAAGTGCGACGGTGCTTGACGGCATATTGCGATAATCTCCGTGAGCAATCTGCTCTCTCA
>CALGEU010000284.1 GCA_937881285.1 uncultured Clostridia bacterium
GAAAAAGAGATATCGATTATAACCGCGATGCAGGTGCTTGCAAACTTTGACAAGAGCGAATTTAAGGTTGAGCCTATATATATGGACGACGGAAACTTTTACGTCGGAGACGTTGACGAGGTAAAAAAATTCGTGTCGTTCAATCCGCTTGCACACGAAAAGGCGTATCTCATCAAAGGGGAATTTTTCAAACTAAAACGCAACAAACTCGTCAAGTTTTTCAAACCCGACGTTGCGTTTTTGTGTTGTCACGGCGGTGAAGGCGAAAACGGAACTTTGCAAGGCCTTTTGGAATACAACGGCATTGCATATACGTCGTGTGACGTTTGCGCAAGTGCCTGTTGCATGGACAAGGCTTTCTCTAAACAGGTCTTTGACGGACTTATGCTGAACGTATTGCCTTATGAAACCGTGCTTAAATCCGATTATGAAAAAGACGGACAGGGCACTGTGGACTGGCTGAAAGCCGTTCTTGATTATCCGATAATAGTCAAACCGTCCACGGGCGGCAGCAGCATAGGCATAGCGGTTGCAACCAACGACGAAACCCTTGCGTATGCGCTTGACGTCGCGTTCAGTTTCGACGACAAGGTCGTTGCAGAGAAGAAACTCGTCGATTTCAAGGAAGTCAACTGCGCCGCATTTGAAGAAAATGGCAAAATCGTCGTTTCAAACACCGAAAGGCCTTGTTCGGACAGCGATTTTCTGACTTTTGACGATAAATACGTCGGTGGGGGCAAAATGTCGAGAAGCGAGAGAATTATGCCTGCCGATATAGGTTCTTTGGAACTCATCGTAAAAGCAAATACGGAGCGCGTATATAAAGAAATGGGGTTGTTCGGGGTCGTGCGAGTGGATTATCTCGTAGACGAAAAGCGCAAAAAGGTGTATATCAACGAGATAAACACAATTCCGGGTTCAATGGCGTTTTATCTTTTCGATATGCCGTTTTCATCGCTCATATCCCGTCTTGTCGAGCAGGCGGTTTTGCGAAAAACAAGGGGAGTGAAAACAAGTTTTACAACGGGAATTCTTGCAAATTTTTCGGGCGGAATGAAAATGAAAAAGTGAAAATCAGATGATTAGAATACCTAAAAATAACAAATTGTACGAATGATAAAGTGAACTCTTTCTATATAAAAACCGCACGTGTTTACGTGCGGTTTTTCATTGCCCTTTGTTCTTTAACGATAAGTAATGCGCAAGGCGTTGAACGCACCCCAACGCTTTTGTTTGTTCAATTCTGACT
>CALGEU010000285.1 GCA_937881285.1 uncultured Clostridia bacterium
TTGTCTTTTTTTGTTGCTCTTTTTGTTCTAGTTTGAAAAGTTGATCTCTCGGCACAAATTGTAATATTCTACACTTGTGTTGTTCAGTCTGTTCGACCTGAATAGATTGTACATTGTGTAACGACGGTTCAAAATTTTTGTTAAAACTAATACCTGCAATTACCCCATCGAGATAGCCGGAAATAATGCTTCCGACTTGCTTCCACATTGCATCAAATAAACTATTTGTCATAATGGTTCCCCTTGTAAAAAACATTTGAACCATTATAATGTAGTTTTTAACATGGATTATGCGGTGAAAAATTCAATGAATTTTTTACCGAAAATGCAATTCTCTTATTGAGTATTGTTTTATTATCTCAGATGCTTTGCGGTAGTCGGCAGAATAGTTTTGTTTGCCTTCTTTTTTTTGCAATGTCTACAAACAGTCTCGAAAATATCTTTCTTAATATCATCAATCAGTATACTTTCCCATGGTGAAAGTTTGTATGGAAATTTGATTTGTTCATTTTTTCGATACCATTTTATAGGATATTCAGTGCCGTCAATTTCGATTGTTATTGAGTTTACGATTGCATCTATTGAACCTTTGTTTATTATTGAGCACTCAAAACCGAATAAATCTCTATCTTCATCATAGCACAAGTCTATTTGAATATGGTTTTTATGCGGATGCATTGCCAAAGCGAGTGCAACAGCCGAAGAGATGATGGTTCCTGCTGCAGCAAATGATGAAATTGCTAAATTGAGAATTTCGTAAGTTGTCATATGATATTTTTGTTGTTTGAATAGGATATGCTATGAGCATAGACGATGCCGCGTGCAGAGTTTAATAGATACATTTGCTCTTCGGGAGTCATTTGATTATACAAAGATTGTATTTCACTTTTTTGAATTCTCGCATCATCGAATATTCCAGGTTCTGATGTCCTTCCGAGAATTTCGTCAACAGTTACGCTGAAAAAATCAGCAAGTTTACACAGGGTGTCAGGTGAAGGGTCTCTTTCTTCTTTTTCGTAATAAGCGTAAGCCTGCATGCCGATGCCGATGGCATCTGCGACTTGCTGTTGGGTCAAATTTTGCTTTTTTCTCAATTTTTTTAGATTATTCATAATTAAATTTTTTACTAAAATCAAAAAAAATTCAACATTTTGGGAATTTTATATTGACTTTTCCCATAATGTTGAGTATAGTATTAACAAATCAACCAAAATGATTGATTTTAATCAAATATAGCGAAAAAGGGTAGCGCAATGACAGCGATTATAGTGTTTTTCTTCGGCTTTATGATAGTGGGAGCACTTGTACTTCTATATTTTTCAATATATGCATTCAGGAATGATGCAGCATTTCTTGGAGTGCTGCTGTTGGTTTGGAGCTTGTTTGTGATAGCAGGAAGCATATTTGGAATTCTTGTTGCCACAGGTCAAGATATTGTTTCAAGCCTTATAAGTGAATAAGTGGGGGAGCGCAATGAAAATCAAGGCAGGGGACAAGTTCTCGTTTCTAGGTTATAACTGCACGGTTTATGCCGTCAATCAGTATCTGATGACGTTCTTCGCGGAGATCGAAGGCTGTATCGAGACGAAAATCGTAAACATTCAGAGTTTTAATGCGGCACTCGATGCCGGGAAAATAAAACTTTTATAAAGGGGTAGCGCAAAAATGGTAGAAATTAAAGACATTGCCATGTTGGCAGCACTTTTGAAACTCTACATCGCAGATCTCGTCAAACATGCGTACGACAACATGG
>CALGEU010000286.1 GCA_937881285.1 uncultured Clostridia bacterium
CCCGAAACCGCAACGTTTGAGCCGAAAGCGTTCAACGCAAGCAAAATCGCTCCGTTTGACCAATCGCCTTCAACGTCGTACGCTCCGCTTGCAAAACGCTGTCCGCCTTTGACGAAAAACTTGTTCTTTTCCGTCTCTTCGATTTTTACACCGAATTTTTCAAGCACCGCAATCGTCATATCGATATACGGTCTGCTTTCGACGGGCGGAAGAATTTCAATCGTGCTGTCCGAATCGAGCATGGCAAGCGCAAGCAAAAGTCCCGTGACGTATTGACTGCTCACGTCGCCGCGTAAAACGTAGTTGCCGCTTTCGAGCGTTCCGCTCACGACGATTTCGTTCTTGCCTTTTTCAATGCGAACGCCCTTATCCGCAAACACTTCTTCATACACTTCGACGCCGCGCGCAATAAGTCTTTCGCTGCCCTTGAAAACCGCTTTATTCGCGCCGCTTGCAAGCGCAATAGGAATCATAAACCTTAGCGTACTGCCGCTCTCGATGCAATCGAGAACGACTTCTTTTTTTGCGTTTAATCCGCCGGAAATCGCCACCGCGTTTCCGTCTCTTTTTACACTCGCTCCGAGTGCGGACAGACAAGACAGAGTCGCTTTCATATCGTCGCTTTCGCTCACCCCGTTTATCCTGCATTCTCCGCGAGACAACGCACCGCATATAAGAAAGCGGTGTGCTATGCTTTTGGACGGCGGAGCGATTATCTCTCCGCACAGCGTTGACGGTTTTATCTCGATTTTCATAAGACTGTTTTGTTCTGTTCGATTATATTTCACGCAATGCGGCTTTTATCGTGCGTTTTATGCAAAATAAAGCCCGTGTTTTGCAATTCGGTCGGTTTTATTCGTTTTCTTTTCCTTTGAGATATTCTATGAGAAAATCCATTGCGTCGACGTATCCGCAGAATCCGCGACCTTCGATTTTTTTGACGGCAACTTTGGATACGTAACTTATCTGTCTGAATTTTTCTCTGTCAGATACCTTTGAAATATGCACTTCGACGGTGGGTATTGACACGGCTTTGAGCGCGTCGAGAATGGCAACGCTCGTGTGCGTGTACGCCGCGGGATTGACGATTATTCCGTCAACCTTGTCAAAGTATGCCTGCTGGATTCTGTCCACTATCGCACCTTCGTGATTCGACTGAAAAAATTCAACTTCGACTCCTGTTTCTCTTGCGTGCTTTGCAATGAGTTCGAGAAGGGACGCATAGGTGTCCGAGCCGTAAATTTCAGGCTCTCTTATTCCCAAAAAGTTGATGTTAGGTCCGTTTATAACAAGCAGTTTCATATCCCGAGTTTTCTCCTTATCCGATTTGCCACGTCTTCGACGGCAAGTCCGCCGTCAACGGTTTCGTCGGCAACGGACTTGTATATATCGTATCTTTGCTCGAATAGTTTCTTCACTTTATCTTTGTCCGACGCAAGCGGTCTGTCGCTCGTTGCGACGAGCAAGTCAAGCGGTCTGTCAAGAAAAACCGCAACCGAATTGCGTTTTATCGCGCGCACGTTTTCCTTTTTCAGCACCGCGCCGCCGCCCGTTGCGACGATAAGCCCCGCTCTCTTTGCATATTCCAAAAGCACTTCGCTTTCTATCTTACGAAACGCTTCTTCTCCGTTCTTTTCAAAAAAGTCCGCTATGCTAGTACCTATGCGTTTTACGATTTCTTCGTCAGTATCAACAAATTCGCGCCCTGTGAGTTCTGCAAGTCGTTTTCCCACGGTCGTTTTCCCCGACGACGGCATGCCTATGAGCACGACGTTTCTTTTCTGCGCAACGATTTTTTCGTACGCTTTTTCTATCACGCTTTCGTCAACGTCCTTATTCAAAAACAACGCGCTTGCGTACACTGCCTGTGCAACGAGCATATATAGTCCGCCGACGCCGACCGCGCCCTTTTCTCTTGCGTCCAACACAAGATTTGTGCAAAGCGGATTGTAAATTGCGTCAACCACCGCTTGCAAACGGTCAAAACAGGATATATCCGTCGGCTCTTTGTCAACGTTGGGATACATTCC
>CALGEU010000287.1 GCA_937881285.1 uncultured Clostridia bacterium
GCCATATTGTTGACGAGAGCGTTGTATGCGTCGGTCTTCTTGGCTTCGGTCAAGGTCTCGAGAATGTTGTCGCGAACGGTCTTGACGTCGGCTTGTTTCTTGGCGTATGCGACGATGTAGTCCATGGGGAGAACGCCGTCGGCGGGAAGAGTTCCGTCATAAGTCGTGCCGTCCCAAACGGTGCAAGAGTTGAGAAGCACAAACACGCCTGCGTATGCGTTGGAAGTGGATTTGCTCTTGATGAAACTGTCTGCCACTGCAAACGCTTTCTGGTCACCGGAGAAAGAGCATGTTGCGGAGTCGTAGGTGAACATGGAGTTTTCAACCGTGCCGACGCTGTAAGAACCTGTGCCTTGGCCGATGAGTGCGCGTGCGTAAGACGTGAAGTCTTCAAGATAAGAACTGTCTTTTCCGTCGGGCGTTACGAGATAGCCGAGACCGTTGTTGTTGGAATCGCTGCTCACCGCACCGCTGTCGTCGCCGACGAGATAGAGCCACGTCGTTGCAACTTCTCTGAGCCAGTAAACGCCTTCTGCCTTGGTGATTTCGCCGCTTTCGACTGCCGTCTTGACTTGGTTAAGGCTGTTGTGAATCTGGTGGATGATACCGACTTTGCCGTCCTTGTCGAATGCAGGGACTTTTTCGAGAAGGTATGCCATTGCGGGATGTTGCGTTGCTTTGAACACGATTTGATATTCGCCGTCAACCTTTTCAAAAGAAAGGATTTGGCTGTAATCGTTTGCGTAGTTGCCTTCGCTGACTTCGTACTCGTAGGAGTTGTCGTACGGATTTTCAGCGGTCTTGCCTGCCGTGGTGTACGGGTTGCGCGCATCGGTCATAGCGTCGCGCACTTCAACGGTGTTGCCGTCCTTGTCTTCAATCGTGGAGTCTGCCTTGTAGTTGGGGTTGGAAACGTTGATTTCCATATCCGCGATGAGTTGATTGCGTCTGACGAGAATCGCTTCTGTGTTGGACGGGTTTGCGGAAATCATATCCGTCAATTCTTTGAGAGAATCGTCGTCGAGTTTGAGAAGGATGTTGATAACGAAGCCGTAGCCTTGGTCTTCGGTGGGATGATAATACGTCGTTGCAAGAGAACTCTTGAGCGCGGATTCGTAGTTGGTGCTGCTTCCTGCGAAAGTCTCTTTGTTTTGTGCAAGAGCCGCATCAAAGGATTTGGAGATTTCTTCGTCGGAAACGGTCACGGATTCACCGACCATGCGTTTGAGTCTTTCAACGAGCAAAGAAGACATCTGGCTGTTGAGATAGTAATCGTAGCATTCTTCGACGGTGTCTTTGTAAAGGCTGTTTTTAAGGTTCTTTTCAAACTGGGACAAGCCTTCGTTGATATAATCTTTGAGAGTGGAAACGAGCGTTTCGCCGTCGCTGACGATGACGTTTTCCGCAAAGTCCGCTTCAAGGAACTTCGTTGTGAAAAGGCTGTCTTCGCTGCTGTCGTCGAGAAGTTTCGCCTTGTAAGTGTCGGAGAAGAATCTTTCGGAGATTTCAACGCCGTCCTTATCGGGATCGTAATCGTCTTCTTCTTCGACTGCGGGTCTTTCGGTGCGCGCATCAAGATGTTTTTCCCACTTTGCGTAAAGCGTCATGGATTCGGACACGGTGGTGTCGAAATCGAACTCTTCACCGCTGAATTCCGCATCGGTGTACCAGCCGTAGAAAGTGTAGCCGGTTCTCGTGGGAGCGTCGGGTTCGGTTGCGGTCGTGCCTTTTTGAATCTTTTGCTTGTCGATAGTGCCACCGCCGTTGGTTTCAAAGCGAACGGTTACGGGATCGGTGACTTCGACTTCTTCTTTCTTGCCGCCGTTGCTACCAGTGCCGCTGTTTGCGTTATCTTCGGTGATAAGGCTTTCAACGATAGATACCAAAGAAGAAAGCATGCTGTCGTTGGAATCTTCGACAGCCTTGTTCTTCTCGCTGTCGGAAAGCAAATCCGCAATGTTTTCAGGGACGGAAGTCAGACCTTCGAGATTTGCGACTTGCTCTTTTGCAAAGAGCGTGAGCAATCTTTGTTGAGCAAGAGACTGCGCAAGATAGTTTGCCGCCGCTTCGTAGGTCATGCCGTAATAGTTGACGTAAATGTAAGCGTAGTTGTTGAACGTGGTTGCAAGTTCGAACTTGTACACGTCTGCGCTTTGTCCGTTGTACGTCACGGTTGCGACAACCTGAAGAGCGTCGCGCTTGTCGTTCTTTTTGAAGATTTCGTCACAGCCTACGAGAAGAGTCGTGCAAATTGCAAGAATCATAACGATGGCTGTTGCGATGATCAATTTCTTTTTCATATCAAACTCCATAAATGAGCATTATATATCAATAGTATTAATATTATACACACAACGCAATGCGCACGCAAGCGTTTTTTGTCTATAAAAACAATAATTAAAGAACAATTAAACGATATAAAATGCGATTTCTTCGGCATTTTGAACATTTTCAAGGCATTATAACCGTTTCTTCATTATCTTGTGCCGCACCGTTTTCGCCATTCTAACGCAACGTATCTTAAAGCACAT
>CALGEU010000288.1 GCA_937881285.1 uncultured Clostridia bacterium
CAAAACGGCGACAAAGTGGCGACGGCGGTCGTGAAAAGATACATCAAATACGTAGGCATCGGGCTTGTGAATTTCGCAAACATTTTCTTTCCCGAAGTCATCATAATAGGCGGCGGAATTTCAAATCAGGGCGACAATATCATCAAGCCGTTGCAAAGATACGTCACGCGCAACGTTTACGGCTCGGTGTACAGCCCCAAAATCAAGGTGGTTGCCGCAACGCTCAAAAACGACGCAGGCATCATCGGCGCGGCGGCGCTGTGCATGTAAAGCATGCTATCCGAAACCGAAACAGCAAACGAAAACGAACGGATAAAAAACGGTGCGGACTTGTCCGCAAAAGATAAAATGGCAAACGAAAAAGACTACAAACAAAGATACCAAGAGTTGCTCATAGACGTCGAAAAACCCGCAAGATATGCGGGCGGCGAATGGAACACTCCCGACATGACCAAAGAGCGCATAGGCGACATGGTCTTCTGTTTTCCAGAATTGTACGAGATTGGCATGAGCAATCTCGGCATACAAATTCTTTACAACATCGTCAATCAGACGGACGGTTACGTTGCGGAGCGTTGCTTTGCGCCTGCTCCCGACCTTGCCGAAAAACTCAGAGAAAACGACATTCCGCTTTTGTCTTTGGAGACGAGAAAACCGCTCAAAGATTTCACGGTGGTCGGATTTTCCGTCGGTTACGAACTTTTGTATACCAACGTTCTTTATATGTTGGATTTGGCAAGGATTCCGTTCAGAGCGAAAGACAGAGACGGTTCTTATCCCATATTGCTTGCAGGCGGACCGTGTTCGGTCAACCCCGAGCCGTTTGCGGACTTTTTCGATATAATTCTTGTCGGCGAAGGCGAACAACCTGACATCGATATTCTCAAAGTTATCTCCGAAGGCAAGCGCGCAGGTCTCACGAAAGCCGAGATTCTCGCAAAGGTCAAGGGGATGGAAGGCGCATACGTTCCGTCATTACACAAGGACGGCGAAGTGGTCGTAAAAGCGGTGTATCCCGACTTCGAGACCGCGCCGTATCCCACTCATCCGCTCGTTTCAAACATAGAAGCGGTGCACGACAGATGCACGCTCGAATTGTATCGCGGTTGTGCAAGCGGTTGCAGGTTCTGTCAGGCAGGCTTTTGGTATCGCCCCATAAGAGAGCGCAGTGCGAAACGCTGTGCGGAATACGCAAAAGAAATGGTGGAAAGCACGGGCTTCAACGAGATTTCTCTTTGCTCGCTTTCAACCAGTGACTATACGGGGCTGGAAGAACTCGAAAACGACCTTACGCCGTATTGCAAAGAACGCAAAATCAACCTTGCGTTGCCGTCTTTGCGTATAAGCAGTTTCAAGCCGGATATGGCGAACAATTCAAGAAGAAGTTCGCTCACGTTTGCGCCGGAAGCAGGCACGCAACGTCTTCGCAACGTCATCAACAAGAACGTCAGCGAAGAAGAGATAGACAAAATCTCCGTCGCATTCGAAGCGGGATACGACAGCGTGAAACTCTATTTTATGATGGGACTTCCCACCGAAACCGACGAAGATATAGCAGGCATTGCGGAAATTTGCAAACGCCTTAAATGGTTGTATTATCAAAAACGCGGCAAACGCGGTCTTAACATATCCGTCAGTTGCGCCGTGTTTATTCCCAAGCCTTGCACGCCTTTCCAGTGGGAAGCGCAGATAACTTACGAAGAGATGTTGAGAAAGCAAGCCTATCTTCGCTCGCTTCTGAGAGAAATTAAGGGCGTGAGTTTCTCCTGGCACGGAGCAGAACCGTCCGTTCTCGAAGCGGCACTCGCAAGGGGAGACAAAAAGCAATCTTACGTCATCGAGCGCGCATACGAACTCGGCGCGAAATTTGACGGTTGGACGGAACACTTCAAGTGGGACGTATGGCAACGGGCTTTTGCCGATTGCGGTCTCAAAATGGAAGACTATTACGGCGCGATTCCGCTTGACAGAACGTTGCCGTGGGAGTTTATAGATTCGGGCGTGAGCAAGAAATATCTTCTCAAACAGCGCGAACTGGCCTATCAGGGCGTGACCACCAAAAACTGCCGCGAAGGCTGCAACGGTTGCGGTGCGAACAGACTGGGGAGATGCACGATATGTTAGTCATCAAATATCAAAAAACGGACAGCGTTTGTTTCATCTCTCATATAGACCTTTTGCGCCACATGGAACGCATAATGCGTCGCGCGCATATCGACGTCAGATTCTCGCAAGGATTCAATCCGCATCCCCTGATGTTTTTCTCGCCGCCGCTTTCGCTTGGGGTTGCGTCAAGTGCGGAATATCTCTCGATTGACAGCGATATGAACCCCGACGAAGTGCTTGAAAAATACAATGCAAGCGTTCCCGAAGGACTTAAAGCAAGCAAAGTTTTCGTATGCTCTAAAAATCCAAATTTGCAAGCGAAAGTCACTTGTGCAGACTACATTTTTCCGACGGATAAAGACGTTGAAATCGGCGACGAATTCGTCATCGAGTATTCAAAGAAAGGCGAAACCGTGAAAGAAAACGTCGCGGACAAAATCTATGCGCAATACAAAAAAGACGGCAAACTCGTGCTTCGTCTTGCGTCGGGAATGGTCAATCTTCGTCCCGACAGAGTGCTTGAAAAACTCAATCGAATGCTCGTAGAAAACATGAGCGTCACGGGCATAGAGAAAATCGCTCAATACGTCGACGTAAACGGCACGCTTGTGAACGCAGACGATTTCGTGCAAACGGTTTGATAGCAAAAACGTCGTTTTATCATTGCATATCGACAAGATAATCTTGCCTTTATGCAAAAAATGAATGTAAAACCGCATCTTTACGATGCATGAAAAGGGGGAAAGATTATTTTAGTCTTTCGCTTTCGGTTTTGCAAAAGCGGGGGATAATTCTCCGCAAAATTTCCTGAGATAATAAAATTTTTTAGGATATAAAAATGAAAAAACTCATCATCGACTACACGCCTTTCTGCACGCGTGCGGCTCTCGTTGAAGACGGCGAAATGATTGACTTCTCCGTCGAACGTTCGAGCGGAAAGGGACTTGTGGGCAACATCTACAAGGGTAAGGTTGAAAACGTCATCGGCGGTATGCAGGCATGTTTCGTCAACATAGGGCAGGAACGCAACGGCTTTTTGTATACGGGCGACGGCGAAAACGGAGCAAAAGCGCAGACGAAGAGAAACGTTTCGGCAGGCGATCTCATTATGTGCCAGGTCGTCAAAGAGCCGTACGGTCAAAAGGGTGCGAGACTTACCACCGAAATTACGCTTCCGGGGTTTTACGTCGTGCTTATGCCCGTGTCGGATTTCATAGGCATTTCAAGAAAAATCGAAGACCCGAAAAGGCGTGCGTATCTTGAAAAAGTGCTGAGAGCGTTGCTTCCCGACGGAATGGGCTGTATAGTGCGTTCTGCGGCGGACAAGACAGGCGTCGGCACGATTAAAGCCGAACTCGACACTCTTTTGGAGCGTTGGGACAAGATAAAAAAAGACTATGCAAACGCAAGCGAAGGAGATTTGGTTTTTGAAGAAGCAAGTCTTTTGAAACGCGCTCTTCGCGATACGTTCAACGAAGACTGGGATCAGGTCATCGTAAACGACGAAAACGTCGCAAAACGACTTGAAAAAGAACTGAACGGGTTGAAATGCGAAGTGTATACGGGTGCGAAAAATATAATGACGCACTTCGGGATTGCCGAACGAATCAACCACTTGTGCGACCGAAAAGTGAACATCGAAGGCGGAGCGTATATAGTCATCGACAAAACCGAAGCACTCACTGTCGTTGACGTCAACACTGGCAGTTTCGTGGGGACGAGTCATCTGGAAGACACCGTGTTCAAAACCAATCTTTCGGCGGCGGAGTGTATTGCAAGACAACTTCGCATACGCAACATCAGCGGCATAGTGGTGATAGACTTCATCGATATGGTTCAGCCCGAACACAAACAGGCGGTCATCGAAGCGTTGCGCAACGCATTGAAAAAGGACAGGTTGAAAACGTCGACCGTCGGAATGACTCCGCTCGGACTTGTGGAACTCACGAGAAAGAAATC
>CALGEU010000289.1 GCA_937881285.1 uncultured Clostridia bacterium
GGAGTCACGATGTATAAACCGGTTGAAACGAATCTCGATTTCGTAGGACGTGAAAAGGAAGTCCTTGAATTCTGGAAGCAAGAACACATCTTTGAAAAGAGCGTTGCCAAAAACGACGGCAACCCCGAATTCAGTTTTTACGACGGCCCGCCGACTGCAAACGGCAAGCCGCATATAGGTCATATTCTCACCCGTGTCATGAAGGATATTATTCCGCGTTACAAGACGATGAAGGGCTATCACGTTCTTCGTAAAGCGGGCTGGGACACCCACGGTCTTCCCGTCGAACTCGAAGTGGAAAAAATGCTCGGAATCGACGGAAAACAAGAGATTGAAAAATACGGTATCGAACCGTTTATAAAGAAGTGCAAAGAGTCCGTGTGGAAGTATACGGACGAGTGGCGCAAGATGTCCGACCGCATCGGTTATTGGGCGGATATGGACAATCCTTATATCACCTACGACAACAACTATATCGAATCCGTGTGGTGGGCGCTCAAACAAATGGCGGACAAGGGACTTATTTACAAAGGCTACAAAATCGTGCCTTATTGTCCGCGTTGCGGAACTGCGCTTTCATCTCACGAAGTTGCGCAGGGATATAAGGACGTCGAAGAAACTTCCGTTTTCGTCAAATTCAAGGTCAAAGGCGAAGAAAACGTCTACTTCCTTGCTTGGACGACGACTCCGTGGACTCTTCCAAGCAACGTCGCGCTCTGCATGAACGGCAAAGAAGACTACACCAAAATCAAAGTCAACGACGAGTATTATATACTCGCAGACGCGCTTATCCCCACGCTTTTCCACGACGTGGATTTCGTCAAAGTGGACACGAGAAAGGGCAGTGAGTACGAATATGTGGAATACGAGCCGCTCTTCGATTACGAGACCGGCGCAAAGGAAAAAGCGTATTATATCACCAACGATTCCTACGTCACTCTCACCGACGGTACGGGCATAGTTCACATTGCGCCCGCATTCGGCGAAGACGACTCCAAAGTCGGCAAGAAATACGGACTTCCGTTCGTTCAGATGGTGGACGACCGCGGCAGATTCCGCGACGCGGTATACGATTTCAAAGGATTGTTCTGCAAAGATGCCGACAAATATATCATCGAAAAACTCAAAAAGGAAGACAAACTTTTCAAGACGCTTCGCTTCACGCACTCCTATCCGTTCTGCTGGCGTTGCGACACTCCGCTTCTTTACTACGCTCGTTCGAGTTGGTTCGT
>CALGEU010000290.1 GCA_937881285.1 uncultured Clostridia bacterium
CAGAGCAGACTTCCAGGACAGCGGCATTTCCTGCTACAAAACGCTTGTCTCTCGTTCAACCGAAGTTGCGGGACTTTCGCAAACTCTGTTCTATTCGGTAAACGAAGTGACGTTTACGGGTTGGAACATGAAACACGTTCTCGTCCGCATTCAAGAACCATTCAAAGTGGACGGCAACATCTATTCCATGGTGTACGACCTTAAATCCGCGGAATTGCACTGAGTATTAAAAAATAAAAAATCAACGCACGCTATACGGCGTGCGTTTTTATTGTTTCGTTTTATTGTCAGAATATATTTCCAATCGTGCTATTAACAGTCGCTTGCAATACTCCTGCCCAAACGACAAGTTTTCTCAGCAAAGATAGGTGTATTTTGCCTTGTAGTGCCGATACATCTTCTCTATCATCTCGTCTTCGGTGTGCCCGATTGAAAGTATCTTGCCGAATTTTGTGAGATAATACATTCCCTTCGGCACGTAAACGTAATCGAATACGCCGTCTGCCTGCGCGCTTGCAGGCGTGAGATATTTCTTTTCGGTGTCTTCTCTTGCGATATAACACTTATCGTCTTCGTTTTGATGCATGGCGTAATTGCGATATATGTATGCAATTTTGTCAATCGCTTCCTGCTCGGTGTCAACCACGTCGTAGGTCATATCGTTTTTGAGAATAATTGCAAAAAACTTGTCCGCTATGGCGTATTCAAAAATCTCGTCGTCTTCTCCGTCAAGATAAGGATACAGGTCTTCCCTTTCGCCATACGTCCAGTTTTGATGCATTTTCGTCATGTAAATTCGTGTTTTCATAAAATTATTATAACACTCCCGACATCATTGTTCAAGACAAGAATTGAAGATAATAATAATAATGAATAATTAACAATGAATAATTGCGGCACGGGCGCAGCCTGAACAAAAGCCGTCATCGCGGCAACGGCATCGCTTGCTTGCAAGCAACGCCGAGAGCCGCATTAGGCTTATTGTTCTGCTAACCGCGCCGAAAATCTTTGCTATCAGTTCAATCACGGATAAAACTCTTGCCACAGTTTCGCAAGATTATCGGCTTGGTGTTCTAAATTGGGTGGGATATCCACACCCGAAACAAAACCTTATTCGGGGCGTACTTATAAACGGAATTTGTTAATTTAGAGCGTGGAGCCGCAAGGCGGCGATCGTATCGAACGCCGAGCTTGACGAAAAGTACAAGCGACTGTGCCGTGTTGTTGCGAAG